>JAOUDZ010000009.1 GCA_029858965.1 Cyclobacteriaceae bacterium | reverse complement strand
AAGAATATTTATTCGAAACTCCAGGTAAACAGTAAGTCGGAGGCCATTGCGAAGGCCAACCTGGAAAAACTTATCTAGTATTTGAAGGGACACCTGCCGGTACAAAGTTGGAGGGGTCAGCCATAGAAGGCCTGGCCATAGCTATTCAAATTCTTATCTTACCACGTCAAAGCACGATGTTGCATAGCTAATCTTGTTTGCTATCCTATACGATATCGGATTCAAGGTGAGTTTGCAGATCAGATCTTTCACGAAGGTGTCAAGCCCAATTACCGGGTTGTTTAAGAAACGCCTACAGATCGCTGTGTATTCGCCATTTCCCCCCAGGTTGGCGTCACGTTTATTCCTATTTGCTGAATTGTTATACCAGTCCAAAATATTTCCGCAATCACCCAGCTAACGGGATTCCCATTTGTGGAAAATACCATTTAATAGGTCATTTTTTTCGTCTGCTGTTTGGAGTTATTTGAGTAAGCATCCTTCCATGGGCTGGTCACCAAGTTTGGGTGTTTTGGAAAACTAAAAAGTACTTAACAAAACGAGATAGTATGAGGAAATCTTTACTAGTAGTCTGTATGTGCCTCACCATTGCATGGAGTCATCTAATGGCACAAGAGCGTATCGTTACGGGGAGCGTAACATCCCAGGAGGATGGGTCGGCTTTACCCGGAGTAAATGTTGTTGTAAAAGGTACATCAATAGGTACTGTCACTGATACTGATGGTAGCTATCGATTGGCAATTTCCGGACTAGATGGAACATTGGTATTCTCATTTATTGGTCTGGCTACGCAGGAAGTTTCTATCGGTCAACGTACCATTGTAGATGTCCAACTTTCGCAGGACGTGATGCAATTGGGAGAAGTGGTAGTAACTGCACAGGGTTATGTCCGGGAAACAAAAACGATCGGCTACTCAGCCACCCAGATTGATAATGAAGAGGCTACAAAAGGTCGTACCAATGATTTGATGACCTCCTTGCAAGGTAAGGTAGCGGGATTAACGGTGTCGCAAAACTCGGGTGCTCCTGGATCTTCTTCGCGCGTAGTATTAAGAGGGTATTCTTCCATTACAGGTAGCAACCAGCCGCTTTATATTGTTGATGGTGTGCCCATTAACAATGCATCCAATGTGAATGTCTTCAATCCTGTAAACGACAACTTCAACAATACTGTAGACTACGGCAATCGGGCCAATGATATTGCCCCGGATGACATAGAGTCTATTTCTATTCTGAAGAGCGCAGCGGCCACTGCTCTTTATGGATCGCGGGCCGCTAACGGCGCTATCGTGATTACAACCAGGAGGGGAAAGTCGGGTGGTTCACCCAAGGTTGACCTGATTACATCTGCAACTTTTAGCAGACCGTTGAGACTTCCTATGCTCCAAAATGAATTTGGACAGGGGTGGAGCAGTTATCATCTTCTGGAGGAGAATGGTTCATGGGGACCCAGACTGGATGGCGTAATCAGGCCGTGGGGTAATGTGGTAGATAATTCCCAGCAAATCAAACCCTACAGTGCGCAAAAGGATAACCTTAAGGACTTCTATGAAACGGGGTATAACCTGAACAACACACTCACCGTATCTGGTGGAAATGATGTTGCTACATACTATTTCAACTATGGAAATGTGAAAGCAGATGGATTCATCCCCGGTGATGCAGATCAGCTAAAAAGGCACAACATCACCTTACGAGGAACACTCAAGGGAAAGAAACTTACTTCTGATGTATCCTTAAATTTTGTAAAGAAAGAAGTAAGCGCAGTCGCTTCAGGACAAGGAAGAGCGGCGCCAACCCTATTCCAGGAGATTATTCAGGTACCACGCGATCAAAGCATAGTGGATTGGAAAGACTATAACAATAAGTTCAACAACATCGACAATTTCCATACGCGTTATGCTCAAAATCCTTACTTCTCCATTAATGAAAATGGAAATGTTTTTGATGAAAACAGAATTTATGGTAAGGTAGCCTTCACGTATAAATTTACGGATTGGATCAACCTTACCTATCGCTTAGGGGCTGACATTGCCAACGCGTCTGTTAAGGAATGGACGGCAGTCACTACGCCCACGCCCGGTTCACCGAACGAAACGGTAACACCCACGGTCGGATCAGTTAATGAAGGAAGCCTGACATCTACCGAGTTTGATCACTCATTGCTGGTGAACTCCTTCTTTAACCTGAATGAATCGTTTTCTTTGAATGTGTTGGGAGGTTTGAATATTAACGAGCGATATACACGCAATCTCACTACACAGGTATCAGGATTAGACATACCAGGCTTTTACAATATTTCTAATTCTTCCGGCGCACCGATCATTGCGAACACTACTTCATTGCGAAGACTGCTGGGGGTATACGCGCAAGCAGAGCTTGCTTTTAAAGACTACTGGTTCGTTACAGCAACAGTTAGGAATGATTGGTCATCCACATTGCCCAAGGCAAACAATAGCTTTATTTATCCTGCATTTAATACCAGCTTTGTATTTACAGAAGCATTGGGGATCGAAAACAGTATCATCAGCTTTGGGAAACTTCGTGCAAGTTGGGGTCAGACTGGAAACGATGCAGATCCCTACCTGGTACAGTCTACGCTGGTACCAGCAAATATCTATAATTATTTCGGCTCCCTTAAATTTCCATTTAATGGGGTAAACGCTTTTGAGGTTGGAAATCGTATTGGAAATCCTAATCTGGCGCCTGAGATTTCTACTGAAGTTGAGTTTGGGGGAGACTTCAAGTTGCTGAATAATAAGGTGGGAATTGGTGTCTCATTTTATGACAAAAGAACGGAAGGACAGATTTATGCAGTACCTGTTGCCTCTACAAGCGGGTATACTTCTCAAATTGCGAATGTGGGCCTTGTTCAGAACAAGGGGATTGAGTTGCTGGTGAATTTAACGCCTATACACACGGACGATTTCCGTTGGGAACTAAGTTTTAACTACACAAAGAACCAAAACAAGATCCTTGAGCTCCCTGAACAATTGGAAGGGGTGGTACTTTTTAACAACTACAATGTAGACTTTAAGCTTACGCAAGGACGTCCTATTGGCGACTTATATGCTCCTGATTATGTGCGTGATCCGCAAGGCAGAATCGTCGTGAATGCCAGTGGTCTTCCCATCTCGTCAACCAACAAAACTCTGTTAGGGAATGTTAATCCTAATTTCATTGCAGGCCTAAATACGATGCTTACCTACAAGGACTTCTCACTCAGTGCGACGGCTGATTATAGGGATGGTGGCAAGTTCTGGAGCTATACCAAGCGCCTAACCATGTTTGTGGGCAATGATCCTATAGAACTTTACAACGATCGCAGGCCATTTATTGAACCCAATTCTGTAATTCCTGACGGCGATGGTTTCCGCGAAAATGATATCCCTGTCGATATGTCAAACATTGCAAACTATTGGAATGATAGCTACAATCCTGCCATAGAAAGAAAGCATGTAATGGATCGCACGTATTTCAAACTCAGAGAGGTTGTCCTTACATATCGTATGCCTAAATCCCTTGTTAGCAAGACCCCATTTTCAAATATCAGCGCCAGTATTGTGGGTAGAAACCTTTGGCTCTGGACGCCCGCAGTGAATGGTATGGTTGACCCTGAAGCTACGCAATTTGGTAACGACCTTGCTGGAGAATTTGGAGAGTTCGCTGCCGGGCCATCGGCCAGGAGTTTTGGTTTTAGCTTAAAACTTGGTCTTTAATTTAAAATTCACATGAAAAATCTGAAACATATTTCCATGATAGCAGCGTTGCTGGTCATTGGCTGCAGTGATTATTTGGATGTAAACGTAGATCCTAATAATCCGGCTGATGCCGATGAACGGTTGGTTCTGCCTGCAGCGCAGCAGTCTATCGCCGCACGAGCTGGTAATTACTATCGGATAACCGGTTCAATTTGGAGCCAGCACTACACGCAAAACAATACTTCGTCGCAATATATAAGCACGGATAATTATGATGTCGATAACCTCAATTTCCTGGAGAATGATTTTACTGAAATGTTCTCAGGGCCATTGAACGACTTGAAGTTTGTGAAAAGAAAATCTGAAGCTTCCGAAAACTGGACTAACTATTTGATAGCAGAAGTAATGGAAGTTTATGCCTTTCAATTGATTGCAGACTTGTATGATGGAGCTCCCCTGGCTGAAGGTCTGAATGGAGATGAAGATAACTTCACACCCGATTGGAATACTGGCCCGGAGGTATATGACATGCTCCTGGCGCGTCTGGACGATGCGTTATCCAGGGACTTTAGCAGCAGCACAAATGTAAGTCCAGGTACCAGCGATTTGGTTTTTGGTGGCGATGTGGATAGCTGGATTCGTTTTGCAAATACACTTAAGCTTAAACTCATGATCCGATATTCGGCGGCAGATCCGGGCAAGGCGAAGTCTTTGATCTCTGCCTTGGTGAATAGCGGGGTGGAGTTCCTGGATGTAAGTGCCAGTATTTCTACCTACTATGATCAACCTGACCGGGGGAATCCTTTGTACGAAGCGGATAGACGCAATCAGAATACAACAACCAATCTGAAGGCAAGCCTGACAATGGTTAACTATCTGGAATTGGCCAATGATCCGAGGATTAATGCCTTCTACGATGCGCCCATCGCAGGAGGACCAGTGAAGGGTATGCGTCAGGGGACAAGCAGTATGCCTTCAACACAGTTGGATTCAAAAACAATTTCCGGAGCAAAGGTACTGGCCACTGACCCGGTGTATTTCATCTCCCTTGCAGAATCTTATTTCTTGCGTGCCGAAGCTGCAGCCAGGGCTTTTAGCAATGAAGACGCTGCTTCTCTGTACGCACAAGGCGTGCTCACAGCATTCAACCGTTATGGTTTTGATGGTTCCAGTTTTCTTGCGGGTCCGTATGCCTATCCCAATGGTACAAGCGAGGAAAATGTTGAGGCCATTATCGAACAAAAATGGATAGCTCATCTGGGCGGTAATTCGATAGAAGCTTGGTTTGATAAACTTCGTACCGGTTATCCTTCGTTTAGTACGTCGGCGCCTGGAGAGCCTGGCTATGATCCCCTGGCACCGGGCGCACCAATCTTTACCTTCCCTGTGGATGCCGTTACGTTTGATGGGCAATTTCCAAGGAGGCTGCTGATTCCTGATGACGAAGTCTTGAATAACCCCAATGCCCCCGCGCAGCCAGCAAACGGTATTTTGACGCCTGTGTGGTGGGACTTAAACTAATACTGACATGAAGAAACTAATTATACTTTCAATACTTGCAACATGTATGCTGCAGGGATGCAATCGTGATTTGGAATCGGAAGGAATATCTACCATTACATACTTTCCTGAATTCGTGCTGGAAGGAGATGATTTCTACCTGATTGATGAGGGTTCTGATTTTGTCGAACCTGGTATTACTGTGTTGGAGCAAGGAGCCGAAATTCCATATACTGCAACATATCGGGGGAGGTATACGGGATATTCAGGGAACACAATTGGAACTGCTCCTGATCAATATAACCTCTCCTACAACGCCGTAAACAGAGATGGTTTTACGGCTACGGCTTCCAGAACCATCGCTGAGGTTACGACAGGCGATCTTGTAAACAGCATTGAAGGAGCCTATTCTTCAAATCCTGTCAGGATTACAGGGCTTTCGTATTCACCAAACCTGGTGCTGATTTGGAAAATTGCTCCTGATGTGTATGAGATCTCATGCTCTGTTGGTGGTTTTTATGCGGATGGCAGGGGGGATGGAGATGGCAGCCTTTCAAGAGGTGGCACAATAACCATAAACAATCTTGCAACGAACGACTTCACGTTTACACCAGGCTTCATTGATAATTTTGGTCTCAATGTTGGGATCACTTCCATGACCGTTGACGCTGCAACGAAGACAATATCATTTGTAGCCCAGGGGAATTTCGCTAACGGCACCTGGAATGTTACTATGACTCAGATTCAACCCTAATTTTAGATTTATGAAACAGATATTAATTCTTATAGCTGTAGGCGTGGTGTTCGTTTTAGCATCCTGCGAGACCGATATAGATCCGGGGCAGAACGCAGTGGTAAAGATGTCCAATGAATGGTGGGGTCAGATTTATGTGCCGGATGGCAGCGGTGGTTTGGAGGATATCGGGCTGGGCTACCAGCACTTGTTGACGTTCAGTACAGCCTCCGGAACAGCTGACTCAATGTTCATTGACGATTTTGATGGGCTACTGGAGTTGAAAGCAAAAGTTGCCTGCAATGTAAATGACCTGACGTTCACAACTAATGGTGAAACCGTTGTGGAACGGTATACTGATGGTACCGTAATTATTGGAAATGGAAGAATTTTCATAGATGGAGGCAAATCAACGACTGGTGTTAAAGTAGACAGTATTTACTTTGAGGCAGAGTTCGATTGGGACCCGGGCCAGATTTACGTCGTTGCTGGCCATGGCCGTACGGGCTTCCTGGAGGACGAACACTAGGATCACTGTTGATGAGTAAAATTGACAAGCCAGGCGAACCGTGGCTTGTCTTTATTTAAAAGCTTTATTGAGGTTATGATGCAGTCATTCATAATTACGCTTATCTTATTTTTTTGACGAATAAGTACGCCGAATGCACAGGATACTGCAATGCCCTGAATACCAAGGACACAAAAAAAGAGGGTTGTGGTATTTGAGGAATTCGATATCACGCAAAAAATCAACATTGGAACGTTGTAGTCAATATCGGGTCATAGTATTTAGTGGTGCGCCCCAACATTGCCGTTGGTTGCGAGGATTGGAAAGTCGTCCTGCCTCTATTCACAGTACCTAATACACCAATTTGTTGAAAATCCTGGTGAATATGTAGAACCAGTTCTGCGAATACCGATTGCTGGAGAATGCCTTGGCCGTGCAGATTTGGATTTTGTGGCAAATTTTGGGTCAGGAGAATGCGAGGTTTGATGTTTTTTTTCTCATAAATGAAACATGTAGGTTTTCCGTTGATTTCGACTGGAAATTTAATGAATGCTTGCCGAAGTTGCATCTCCCGTGAATTGGGGTATTTTTTATGCTATTGCGAGCACTGCTTATTCTATTTTTTTTGCAGATATTTTCACTTTGTCATGCACAGCAGGCTGAAAAGGAAAGTCTTGAAGATCTTCAATACACGGAACTTCATGATTCATTGTATCAGCAACGCAGCATTGAGCAGATGACTTTGATGCAGGCGAAGTTTGACTCCGAAATGAAAGACGCCAGGATTCAACTACTGACAAAAAATGTCCGAAGCAAGCAAGAAGAAATTGACAATCACCTGATGTGGGTATATTTTTTGATGGGTGCGCTCAGTTTTATGGCAATTCTTTCGGGTGTGCTGATTCATAGTAACCGTATTGGAAAGAAAGCCAACCACAAACTTTCGCTAAGAAACCGGGAAATACAACAGCAAGCGCAGCAGCTGCAATATTTGAATCAAACAAAAGACAAACTTTTTTCTGTTATTAGTCATGATCTAAGGAGCCCGTTGGCAAGTCTGAAAGGTTTGTTGGATATAATAGCTATTGATGGAATATCGCGTGAAGATTTTATTTTCACATCAAGAAAGCTGGGAAGAAATCTTGAATCTGTTCAGGATGACCTGGATAACCTCTTGATTTGGGCTCAATCGCAGCTTCAGGGTCTGCAGATTCATACCACAACGCTTAAACTACGCCCAATTATTAACAAAAAGATTCAACTGTTCAGTGAAATCGCTATTCAAAAAGAAATTACGATACTGAACGAAATCGATCCTTCCCTTTCAGTACTGGCTGACGAAAATGATGTTGGCCTGGTTGTGCGAAATCTTCTGGCAAACGCTATAAAATTTAACAGACAAGGGGGGTTGATTATGATCAGAGAAAAATGTGTAAGTGGGTGTATTCAGATTTCTGTTTCGGATACCGGCATTGGCATGACAGAAGGAGAGATTGAAAAACTATTCAATGCGGGGACACATTTTTCCAGGCCGGGGACACAACAGGAGAAAGGTCTAGGCATCGGGCTGCTGATCTCGAAGGAATTCATTGAAAGAAATGGAGGATCTATTTCGGCTACGAGCGAACCGGAAAAAGGATCCACTTTTACATTTAGTTTGAAGCATGATTATGCGGCGATAGTTAGTGAAATAGAGTAAAGACTTGCCGGAGGGTCGGAATTTTTAGGATTCTTGGGCCTCGTTGCAGGGGATATTGGCATGCCGAAAGGCGTAATGGTCCAGCACATTTTTCATGAGCTATCCTTTGTCTGGGGAGTAGTTTTAAGTGAATGGGAGGAGTAAACCGCGTAATTTTGTATCAAAGCTTATACACGCGTATTCCTTCCCTTATTGGGCACCAGCACATGGAGAGCCTTGGGGATCAATCGGACAGCGAACGCATCACTTAAGCCACAGGATTCTCCATCCACGTGGAATGCGACTGGTATAGTTGTTTTCAGTTGCAGTGAATTTGTTACAAGGATCTCACAAAATGATGATTTGTCCAGACTTCCGTTAAAGAAAGCGTACACAAAGTCGATTCTGTAAAATGGGACCTTCCTCAAGATATTCAAATGCAACAAACCATCGCATACGGAGGCGGACGGTGCAATTCTAGCGTTGTTTCCGTACTGTGAGGAATTTGCTATTGCAACGATAAACGCATTGCGGATGAACGTTTTTCCGTTTGCGGAAATAATAATTTCGAATTCCTTAAACCTGAAAAATTCCTGCAATGTGAGTGTTATGTATCCAATAAGCCCACGTCTGCTGTCCGCGCCAAACATATTCGCCACATGACCATCGAATCCGATACCGGAGACATTGAGTGAAAACTTTCCATTAATCGTAAAGGCATCCATGGAAATCACCCTGCTATCAAAGAGTTGATCTATGGCGTCAGATATTCTTAGCGATATTCCGAGATGTCTGGCTAATCCGTTTCCTGAGCCTCTTGGAATTATTCCCATGGGTAATCCAGCGTGAATCAAACCCTGTGCTACTTCATTCAGCGTTCCATCCCCTCCTGACGCAATTACCCATTGAAAACCTTTTTCCGCGGCTTGTTGTGCCAGCGTAATCCCATGCCCGCGATCAGCCGTGAATTCGATCGTGCACTCTACGTCGTGTTTCTCGCACGCATTGATTATTTTTCCTTCCAGGTAGGGTTGGTAGCCAACGCCAGCATGTTTATTGATGATGAATAATGCCTTCCTGATGTTCTTATTCACAGTCCAAACAAAGATAGTAAAGGATCGATTGACGCCTGGCTATGCAGCATTGCCAAGAAACACTAGGTATTGATTTTATCGTGAATGTACTTCACGGCCTGACCAAAAGTCTGCATTTTTTCGGCATCATCATCGGGAATCCGGATATCGAAGGTTTGCTCGAATTCCATCACTATTTCAGCGTAATCGAGTGAATCGATCCCGAGGTCCTTTACGAAGTTGGCGTCTGGTGTTATTTCAGATTCTGCAATGCCTAATTTTTCAGTCAAAATTTTGGTGACTTTCTGCGGGATATCTTGCATAAGGGATTAAACTGTTTGGCAAATGTATTAAATCTGCCGTAGCCCACAAACTGGATTGCTTTCATAACGATAAGTTCCAATAATGTACGCGTCAGCACCCAGACTGGTGACGATCCCAATACGTGGCGATTGGTTAGAATCGCATAAAGAATTCTGTTCCAACGCCAACTGTTGAATTAACGGTAAGCGTGCCCTGGTGCTGCCGCATCAGCTGTCGCGACAGGCTTAAACCTATTCCTGAGCCGCTTTTCTTGGTTGTGAAGAAGGGGATGAATATTTTCTCCATAGCTTCGGGTTCAATACCCGTACCATTATCCTTAACAGAGATTATGGGCCTTGATTTTTCATTCACGGAGGCCTTGATTTCAATCGTTCTGTTTTCCTGATCATCGAATGCCTGCATGGCATTGCGGAGCAGGTTTATGAGAACCTGCTCTACCATATTTTTGTCGGCCGTAATCGTCAGGTCCTCAGGATAAACTGAAATAATGAGTTGTATGTTTCTGTCGGCCAGATCCCTTTTGTGCAGCAGGATCAACTCTTCTAAAAGGCTTCTGACATTCAGTTGAGCAAGTTTGGGCTTCTGAATGCTGGTAAGGCTACGAAACTCTTTTACGAAGTGAATGAGACCATCGCTGCGCTTGCTGATCGTTTGAAGAGAAAGGTGAATATCGCCAAGCTGTTCTTTGCTAAGGGGTTGATTATTTCCGTCATTCACGTAAGGTGCCAGTTCTTCTTCCACGATTGCCGCAAGTGAAGATATGGGTGTTACGGAATTCATGATTTCATGTGTCAGCACGCGAACCAGATTTTGCCATGCCTCCATTTCTTTTTCCTCCAACTCACTTTGTATATTTTGAATGGAAATGAGTTTTACATTTTCCCCTCTTAATGTGAGTTCAATGGCATAAACAGAAAGTTGCAGGAACTCTTCTCCAATTTTTAAGCGTACTAATTCGCGCCCTCCCGTCTTTAGCTTTTGGATAGCATGCACCAGGGATTCACCCACAACCAGAAGGTCATTTAGCTTCTCAGGCCTTTTCACCTTTAGCAGTTTTCGCGCTGCGCTGTTGAAGATTTCAATATTCCCATCTTCTTTAAAGACGATAAGTCCGATACCCACATGCATTACAATATTCTTAAAAAAGAGGAACTCCGAATCTTTTTCTCTTCTGGAATTCCGAAGTTTTAACATTGCTTCATTTAATTCCTGATGGAGCTTTCTGACGGAGGGATCATCACTTTCTGTCTTGAAGGAATAGGAGAGGTCATCAAATTGTATAGAGTCCAGGAATGATGCGATATTCTCATTTGACCGATCGAGGTAATCAATTAACAATTTTATCTGGTATGTGCTGACGGCAAGGAAAAGGAGCGCATAAAGCCAGTTTCCCCGGGAGAACGCAAAAAGCGTGAAAAGAAAAATGGAAGCGGCCAAAAAAGCAACTCTTGGCAAGACGCTGGATTTCCAATTAAAGTGCATATTTCTCCATTCTGCGGTAGAGCGAGGCGCGGGTTAAACCAAGTTCGTCAGCGGCTTTTGAGATGTTACCGTTGTGCATTTGTAAAGCCTTGGCAATAGCGGCTCTTTCAACCTCATCAAGATTCAAAGTATTGCTGACCGGGCCCGAGGTTAAGGATCGGCTCAATAAAAAATCACTTTCCTGTAGTGTTGCGGAATCTGTCATGATCACCGCACGCTCAATGGCATGCTGCAATTCCCGAATATTTCCTGGCCACGCATAACGTTTAAGCCTGTCCATTGCTTCGGTGGCGATAATATTAACAACTTTGTGATATTTTTTGGCGTAGTAGTTTAAATAATGCTGTGCCAGCATAGGGATATCTTCAACGCGTTCCGACAATGGCGGAACATTAATCTCCACTGTATTAATTCTATACAGCAGGTCCTGACGGAAAGTACCATCCTGGACCATTGTATGGAGGGGCATATTGGTAGCACAGATGAGCCGTATATCAACAGGAAGTGGATGGTTTGAGCCAACCCGCGTGACTAGTCTGGATTGTAGGGCGCTCAATAATTTACTCTGCAAACTCAAACTTAAGTTTCCGATCTCGTCCAGAAAGAGCGTCCCTTCATTGGCCAGTTCAAATCTTCCGGGACGGTCTTCGCGGGCATCTGTGAAAGATCCTTTCTTGTGGCCAAATAGTTCGCTTTCAAATAGGGATTCGGTGATCGCGCCCATATCAACAGAGACAAAACTGTTATCTTTGCGCAAAGAACGCTGATGGATGGCGCGTGCGATCAACTCTTTTCCGGTTCCATTTTCACCTAAGATCAAAACATTGGCATCAGTCTTGGCCACTTTATCAATCAAGCTGAAAACTTCCTTAATGGATGAACTTTGCCCTATAATTTCGCCAAAGGGTTTGCTGATTTGTTCTTCCAGCATTTCTTTTGCTATCTTAAGCTTGTCTACCTGGTTATAGGATTTCTTTAACCGTATAGCTGTGCCGATGGTTGCAAGAAGTTTTTCATTTTGCCACGGTTTGAGGATAAAATCGGTTGCCCCTTGCTTCAGGGCCCGAACGGCCATTTCAACATCGCCGAAGGCCGTAATGAGTATTACTACTGCAGCAGGATCGTGCAAGAGAATCTGCTCTAACCAGTAGAAACCCTCTTTACCACTAGTGATATCCTTGCTGAAATTCATGTCCAGGATGATGACATCATAGGTATCATTGTTCAACAGGAATGGGATTTTCTTGGGATTCTTTTCAATAATTACGTGATGAGCCTGTTTTTTGAGCAGCATTTTCGCTGCCAGGAGTACATCTTCATCATCGTCTATCATTAAAATTTTGCCGCCTTCAGGATTCACGATGCTTTTAGATTTAGGTTGAATAATAACTTGTAGGGAATTTTGTGCCAATTGCAAAAGAACGCCGATTGGCCTTACGCGCGGACGCTACTGTCCCTGAGTGTACAAAGATGTTCAAAAATGAACACTTTGCCTACCAAAGATTACGGCTTCAAAGCAAAGAAATCAATTAGAAAGTCTCCAACCGCGAAAATTCGTTCATCAGTAATAAGTATGAATTTGCCTGGTTTGCTTGTGATCGTGCGTGTTTCGGCTGTGAATAGGTTAAAAAGTTTAATTCTGTCCGCTTCGGGGTAGTAGAGTTCTTCTCCCATAAAATTAAAGTATGATAAGGCCGGACGCTCAATTGTTTTTAGCCACCTACCCATACTGCTGAAGATCAGAATTCCCTTTTCTTTGTTTAATAAAAATAAAAAACCCTGGTATTCGCGCATGAACGTAAGCTCCGAAATATCCTTTGCCTGTTGATCAGGAATCTTTACGTCAACATCAACGGAAGAAGCAGCAACATTAATTCTTTTTAGACTTTTATCGGCGGCGTCGAGTACCCAGAGGTTGTGATCACCGGAGACACAGACTAACCATGGTTCTATAGCAAAAGAAGAGTCCAACGCGTAGGATGCTGTAACATCAAAGGAAGGATTCAGGAACACGTAGTGTTGATCTTCCCTGAAGTACGCAAACAATCTTGCGCCATCTCGGGGATCAAATAATGTCGGTGAAGTGTTATGCTTGTATTCACCAAGAAGTTTTCCGTTAACATCGAATCTTTGAATCTGCCCTTTCTTGGTCACAACATAAAGTTCTCCTGGCCGATCCACTGCGGCAAAGATCACCTCATCCGTTAGTGTCAGTGTCTCAATGTTATGCTGGGCGTAAAGGGAAGTGGAGCAGCAAATCAGGGAAATGCAAAAAAGATATTGAGTTGTCTTTATCATGCCGGATCAAAAGTTTTTAATGCGATATGCTCACCATCGTAGACTGCATAGGTGTTGAAATGCACCCATTCGCCGAGGTTTATGTAGCGGCTATTCTCATTGATTTCCAGGTCCAAAGGAAGATGACGATGGCCGAAGACATAAAAATTGTGATGCATTTTCTTTTCCATGTTTTTACAATACACCAACAAAAACTCACCGTCTTCTCCCTGGAATTTTTCCTCACGACTCATGCTGCTGATCCTGCTTTTACGTGACCAGAAGCTCGCAAGCCCTATGCCAAAGTTGGGATGCAGGCGAGCAAACAACCACTGACAAAGTCTGCTGTCAAAGAATTTCTTTAGGAATTTATAGTATGTATCACCTGGTCCCAGCCCGTCGCCATGCCCGATGAGTAATTTTTGACTACCTACTTGTAACAGTTGAGGTGTTCGATAGACTGGTATGCCCAATTCCCTGGGGAAGTAGTCAAACATCCACATGTCGTGATTGCCAGTAAAAAGAACGATTGGGATTCCGGCATCACGAAGTTCAGCTAATTTTCCCTGCAGCCGAATAAAGCCTTTTGGAATAGCGTGCTTGTATTCAAACCAGAAATCAAATATATCCCCCAATAAATAGATGGTATGCGCCTGATCCTTGATGGTGTCGAGCCATTTGACAATTCTTTTTTCGCGGATCAGGCTGGCATCGTGGCTCGGAACACCAAGATGAAAATCAGAGGCAAAGAATATTTTTTTCCCGTTAAGACTTGACACAGACTTAATCATAAAAAGCTCAGGTGCTTTTTTCACCTGAGCTCAAAAGTAAGATTTATAATCCGAAATCAAGAAGTGGCTTCATCAGGTTTTTCTCCCTCCAATGTAGGTGTAGTATCGACTCCCGGTTGTTCACTTTCATGTTGTTTTTTCTCGTACTTACCTTCTCCGTTTGTAAACTGTTGGTATGTAGTAAGCTTTTCGAACGGTCGTTTACCGATCAAACGCTCCAGATCTGCCTGAAATAATATTTCCTTTTCCAATAACTCCTTTGCAATGAGGTCAAGGTACTCGCGGTGAAGAACGAGGAGTTTTTTGGTGCGTTCATACGCGCTATCAATAATTTTTTTCACCTCCATATCGATCATGTTGGCAGTGGCATCAGAGTAAGGCTTCTGAAAGGAATACTCTGATTGTTTGGAATCATAGAAAGACATATTTCCTATGACCGGGTTCATTCCGTAAATGGTGACAATGCTGTATGCCATTTTGGTTATCCGCTCCAAATCACTTAATGCGCCAGTCGATATTTTTCCAAAAACTATTTCTTCCGCAGCTCGTCCACCAAAAGCCATGCACATCTCATCCATCATCTGCTCGGTTTGATATAAAAACTGCTCTCGGGGAAGATATTGCGCATATCCCAAAGCAGCAACTCCGCGTGGTACGATACTAACCTTAACCAACGGATCGGCATGTTCCAGGAACCAGCCCGCCACCGCATGGCCTGCCTCGTGAAAGGCCACAATCTTTTTCTCTTCTGGCAGGATGATTTTATTTTTCTTTTCAAGACCCCCGATAACACGATCGATGGCATCCTGAAAATCCTGCATATCAACGGCCTTCTTATCCTTCCTTGCCGCAATGAGCGCCGCTTCATTGCACACGTTCGCAATTTCAGCTCCTGCGAAGCCTGGTGTTTGTGCCGCAATTTTCTTGGGATCCAAATCAGGATCAAGCTTTATAGGTTTGAGATGCACTTTGAATATTGCCTCCCTGCCCACGATATCGGGTTTGTCAATACTGATCTGTCTATCAAAACGCCCAGGTCTTAACAGCGCAGAATCTAAAACGTCCGGACGGTTTGTAGCCGCCAGAATAATGACACCAGAATCTGTTGCAAAACCATCCATCTCTACAAGTAGCGAGTTGAGTGTATTCTCCCGCTCGTCATTGGATCCGGGTAATTGCCCACGCCCGCGTGAACGACCAATAGCATCAATCTCATCGATAAAAACTATGCATGGTGCTTTTTCTTTTGCTTGTTTGAAAAGGTCACGGACACGCGCCGCGCCAACGCCCACGAACATTTCAACGAAATCGGAACCTGACAACGAAAAGAAAGGAACGCCGGCCTCTCCAGCCACTGCTTTTGCCAGCAGCGTCTTACCCGTTCCGGGAGGTCCTACTAGCAGCGCACCTTTAGGGATTTTTCCGCCAAGCCTGGTAAATTTGCTGGGAGTTTTTAGAAAATCTACAATCTCCTTGACTTCTTCTTTTGCTTCATCAAGACCTGCTACATCAGCGAAGGTAATCTTGACCTTGCTTTCAGCGTCAAAAAGTGCAGCCTTTGATTTGCCAATATTGAAGATTTGACCTCCAGGTCCACCACCTCCGGTCATTCGCCTCATCAACATCCAAAACCCAAACAATAACAGGAACAGGAAACCCCATTGAATAAAAACCTGAAAATAATCCTCGCGGTCTTCAGTTTTGTAATCAGGGGATTGGCTTGATGGCAACTTATCGCGGAAAGAGCGGAATTCCTGATCAAAGTTTCCGGAATCAACCACTTTCATTGAAAAATGGGGCCCGGCGGCACCACTTCCAAATGCACTGTTATTTAGTTTCTCCTTGTACTTGGCATTTTGGAGCGCTTCTGGTTTCAGTGTTACTTCAACAAACTTTCTGTTTTGCACCAAAACCACTTTCTTCACATCTCCGCTTCTGACCATCTCCTTGAAGTCGTCGTAGTCAATATCTTTGAGACTACTGGAATTATTGAAGTACATCACACCAAATATGATGGCCACAGTAGCCATTATTACCCAAATCTGGTAATTCCCGCGTGGTGGTTTGGAAGGTACTATGGGTTTATTATTCTCGTTCTTGTCAGCCATTTCGTATAGTCAATTTTTACAATCCTCAAATCAATAACGTGAGGAGGATTTATTAGTTCTTACATATTTTCGATTTCCGTGATATCGGCATCTCCCCAAAGCCGTTCCAGTGCATAGAATTCACGCCGGTCTTTTCTAAAGACGTGCGCGACCACATCAATATAGTCGAGTAACATCCACTCTTTATTGTTTTTTCCTTCAGTATGCCAGGGATTTTCCTTCAGGGCCTTGAATACTTCGGTATCTATGGAGTCGGAAATGGCGTCAAGCTGTTTATCGGAGTTTCCAGAGCAGATAATGAAGAAATCAGCTACAGCATTCTTTATCTTTCTAAGGTCCATTACCACAATATCAGCCGCTTTTTTCTCTTGCATTCCCTTCACAATTACATCGCTCAGCTTTTCTGAGCTGGCTCCCTTCCTTTTTTTCGCCATTAATCTATATTCGTTTTTTGTTTAACCCACAAAACTAATCAAATAACTTTGTATAAAATTCCTGCCAAAACCCTTTTCATGGGCAAGAACCTGGTTTTTATGCCCAATTGTCATTCAACTAACACGTTTGCCTGGGAACTCTGCCAGGAATCTACTCCCGCGGCAGAAGGGACAGTGGTTATAACCGACAGTCAAGGGGAAGGTCGTGGCCAGCGTGGAAAAAGCTGGATCACCGAACCCGGGAAGAATTTCACCTTTTCCTTGATTTTGACTCCTGGGTTCCTGGCGATAAACGATCAGTTTTATCTCAATATCTTTGTTGCATTAGCCATTGAGGACTATTTGCGTCAGAAGGGTTGTACTGACGTCAGGATAAAGTGGCCAAATGATGTATATGCAGGCGAAAAGAAAATTTGCGGTATTTTGATAGAGAACCAGCTTAGGGGGAACCAGCTTGCGAGCACCGTAATCGGAATAGGGTTGAACATAAATCAGCGGCGATTCGAAGTTGAATCAGCAACATCCTTAGGACTTGTCCTAGATCGCGAATTTTCACTGGAAGAAGAACTGGAAATCTTACTTGGTAGGATAGAAGCGCGGTTTCTGCAACTTCGGCACGGCGAACTGGGTCGGTTAAAGGAAGACTATCTACGGTCGATGTACTGGTTAAACGAAATGCATACCTTCCGCTCAAATGGCCGTGATTTTGTAGGAACTATTTGCGGCCTGGATCAATCCGGAAGGCTTCGGGTGGCGGTCGGCAAAGCAGAAAAAGTTTTTGGCACGAGGGAGATATCCTATATACGATAACATTCCTGGAGTATTTACCGCAAGACTCCATTTATTTTGTATAAATCAGCAATCATGAAAATATTTACTTCGCCGGGCCGCATTATAATTACATGCAGCAAGCGGCTGTCTCCTTATGTCGAGCAAGAGGTCGTGGATCTTGGATTCATCCCGAAAGAGACATTTGCTACAGGCCTGGCGTTGTACGGTACGATAAATGATTGTATTAAATTAAACGTTAATCTTCGGTGTGCAAGTCAGGTGCATTATTCATTGAAAGAATTTGAGGCTAATCATCCTGAAGATCTATACCGTGAGCTGGTAGCCTATCCATGGGAAAAGATCTTGTCGAATGAAGGGTATTTTTCCGTGACCAGTAATGTGGATCATCCTAGTGTCAACAACAATTTATATGTCAATGTGAAGGTTAAGGATGCCATCGTTGATCGGATTACTCGGGAAACCGGTAAAAGGCCAGATTCAGGATCATCATTGACGGGTGCAGTGATTTATGTTTTTTGGAAGAACAACCGTGCAGAAGTATTTCTGGATACTTCGGGGGAAACACTGTCAAAACACGGATACCGCAAAATTCCCGGCAAAGCGCCCATGCTTGAGGCACTCGCTGCGGCTACACTAATGGCATCTAAATGGGACAGGGAATCACCGTTCATAAACCCAATGTGCGGATCAGGCACAGTGGCAATAGAAGCAGTATTGTTGGCCACTTGCCGGAAGCCAGGTCTTTTCAGAAATAATTATTCATTCATGCATTTTATCGGTTATGATCCCGGTGTGTATGAAAGTGCGCTGGCTGAAATACGGGAGCAGGTTAAGGATGTACCCGGACTCATCGTGATCGCTTCTGATATTAGCAAGGATGCTATTGAGATTGCAAAGGCTAACGCCGGGAATGCCGGGGTTCAGGATTTGATACGTTTCAAGCAGTGTGATTTTGAAGAGACGTTTGTTCACGAAGGCAGGGCAGGCGTTGTGTATTTCAATCCTGAATATGGAGAACGTCTGGGAGAAATATCCGATTTGAATCTAACGTATGCCCGGATCGGAGATTTTATGAAAAAGAAATGTCAAGGCTACACAGGCTACATTTTTACAGGCAACCTTGATCTGGCTAAAAAAGTAGGTTTGAAAGCCAGCCGGAGAATTGAATTTTATACAGCCCGGTTGGATTGCCGTTTATTTGAGTATGAATTATACGGCGGCACCAGGCGCGAAATTAAGCAAACGCCTCCCGAAATTGCCTGACATGAATACGATCTGTTATCACATCGGACCTTGAACCTGGCTATACTTGGGTTGCCTTTTGGGATATAGCTTTCCGATTGAAAAATGTTGTCCGGTTGCCAATACTTGTTATGTCAGTTTCATTTTGACTATTTTGTGCACTTTCTGTGAAATACGTTCTATTATCAGGCTGAAGTAAAACCTTTTAAACATGGCTGACATTAAAGAAACTCCACAAAGGCCCGTACGCAAATTCTTAACGGAAGATTTTACGATTACATCCTGGGAAGAATTGAAACCTTATTTTGAAAATCTTCTTGAAAGAAAAATTGAATCAGTTCAGGATTTGAAGAATTGGTTTTCAGACCGAAGTGAGATAGAATCTGTCGTGGCAGAAGATTTAGCCTGGCGGTACATCCGCATGACCTGTTATACAGAAAATGATGAATACCGGAGGGAGTATCAGTATTTCGTTGAAAACATCCAGCCGCAAATGGCGCCGATTTCGGATAAGATGAACAAGAAGGTAGCCGATTCGCCCTTTCTGACAGCACTTTCAGCTGCCGAAGGTTACGATATTATGATCCGGAACCTGAAAAAGGAAATACAAATTTTCCGCGAAGAGAATGTTCCCCTCTTCACAGAAATAAATACGGAGACGCAGAAATTTGGCCAACTCAATGGTGCAATGACTGTTGAAATAGACAATAAAGAGCTTACGCTTCAGCAAGCTGCTGTCTTTCTAATGTCGACGGATCGCGCGAAAAGGCAAGAAGCTTATCAGAAAATTACAGCGCGCCGGCTTGAGGACAAAGATCCATTGGATGCGCTGTTCACAAAACTGATTCAGCTACGCCACCAGGTTGCTGTCAATGCCGGATTTGAGAATTTTCGGGATTACATGTTTGTGTTCCTTGGGCGATTTGACTACACCCCCCAGGATTGTTTTGATTTTCATGAGGCTATTCAACATGAAGTGGTACCCATCTTGAACGAATTTTCCGCGGAAAGAAAACGGTTGCTGAAGGTTGATCGGCTTCGTCCATGGGATAAGGCAGTAGACCCGGCGGGCCGCGAAGCGTTGAAACCTTTTACCAACGGGAACGAGTTGACGCAAAAGACAATTGAAGTTTTCGGAAGGATTGACCCGTTTCTTGGTCAATGCATTTCTATTATGATGGAAATGGGACATCTTGACCTGGAGTCCAGAAAAGGGAAGGCTCCTGGCGGATACAATTATCCACTGCCAGAGATTGGCGTTCCCTTTATATTCATGAATGCAACATCAACGCTTCGTGATATGGTTACCATCATGCACGAAGGAGGACATGCCATACACAATTTCCTCACGCGTGATCTTGAACTCAACGACTTTAAATCAACGCCGTCTGAAGTTGCTGAGCTGGCATCGATGTCAATGGAACTGATCTCAATGGATCATTGGGATGTTTTCTTCGCCGACACAGCTGAATTAAAACGTGCAAAGCGGGAACATTTGGAGGACATAATCGAAACACTGCCGTGGGTGGCAACAATCGATCAATATCAACATTGGATTTACCTTAATCCACACCATACGTTGGAGAATCGTCGGGCGGAGTGGAATAGGATATTCGACAAGTTTGCAGATACGGTTACCGATTGGTCATCGCTGCAAACCGCTAAGGATTATCTGTGGCAAAAACAACTGCATCTGTATGAGGTTCCATTTTACTACATCGAATACGGTATGGCGCAATTGGGGGCTATCGCAGTTTGGCGCAATTTCAGGCTGGACCCGGTTAAGGGATTGCAGGGCTATGTAAATGCCCTGAAGCTTGGGTATTTGCGCTCCATTCCGGAGATATACAATGCTGCGGGCATAAAATTTGATTTTAGCCGTGAGTACATAAATGAGTTAATGAATTTTGTACGGGCAGAGTTGGCAAAAATATAGCGCTACCCACGACTCTTGTCTAACATGGCACTGAGTTGCAGCGCTTCCTCGTCAGTCAACAAAAGAATCTGATCGATTTGATTTTGCTTTTTATCAATTTCCCGGAGCAGTACGAGGCCTTTTTCTGAAAGACTAACGTCCGCTGAGCGTTTATCCTTTTCGCAGGTTTTTTTTGTGATAATACCCTTAGCATGCAATCGGTCCAGCAACCTTGACACATCGGAATTTTTGTCCAGCATCCGTGATTTTATTTCTGTAGCAGAAGTGCTTTTAGGATGCTGTCCTCTTAAGATGCGCATAATATTAAATTGTTGCGCTGTGATGTTAAATGGCTTGAAAATTTCCTGTTGTTTATACTGCATCCAACTGGCTGTATAAAGCAGATTGATCACCGCCTTTTGGTGGGCATTAATAAATTTTAGCTGCTTTATTTCCTCTTCGATTTTCATTTAAAAAAATAACCCCGGAAATTGGTTTCCGGGGTTCTATATTATGATTTATTCGCTTCAATTTTACAAATAATTTCAACTTGATCGGCCACCACCAACTCTCCTGTTGGCACCGTATTATTCCATTCTAATCCGTATTCTCTTCGGTTTACCGTCCCGGTAATCTTAAAACCAGCCTTCTGTCCTCGCCCTGTATCAAGAATCCCACCATATGCGACGTCAAACTCAACTTTTTTAGTTACGCCGCGAATGGTAAAATCTCCCATGAGTTTGTATTTGCCACCTTCTTTTGCAAGATTTCCTTTGAAAGTTATTTCAGGATAAGTGGCTGCGTCAAAGAAATCAGGCGACTTGAGGTGATTATTTCGCCTTTCATTATCAGTTTCCACCGATTCAGTTTTGGCCGCAAATGATATTTCTGCACCGCTGAAATCCTCAGTCTTGCTGATGATAGTACCCTCAAAATCTTTAAAATGTCCTTCAACTTCAGAAACAACCATATGGATTACGTTGAACCCTATTTTGGTATGCGCCTTGTCCAATGTCCAGGTGCCTTGTGCAAAAGTGCTGCAGGCAATGAACATCAAAATAAGCGATGCGTTAATTTTTTTCATGGGCCTAATTTATGTTTAAATTGATAATGCAATTATAACGCAGGTTTCGAGATACTTGTTTAAACAAATAATATTTTTCTTGTAGGAGTCTGATAGCCAGTGACAATCATTTACTACAGATTTAGCCAATAGCTGAATTTGAGCACAATAGCCCGCGCCTTAGGGGCTCCAATATAGAAAGCATGACCATTCTCAAAAGACTCCGCAAAGTAGTTATCGGTGTACACCAGAAAGAAATCGGATACAGGCTTAAACCGCCATTGCAGCCTTGAATTAATATTGAGATTGCTGATTTGACTGTTGTATTGAAGGAAGGTTGTCCAGAAAACTTTTCGGGAGAATGTGATGTCAACGCGGGGGCCAATCAGTAAAAGATTCGCACTGGAATAGGGCTTTGGGAGCCGAATGCCATTGTAGGAGAAATCCAGCGAGACAAAACCCCAGGGCTGATAGCGGTACGTTAAAGTACCTTCTATTGTCGAGCGTTGGCCATTATAGTAACCTCCATGCTGACCTTTTAGCGTAAAGAAAAATCGCTTGCGTGCATCGGATATATAGCTCGCGAGAATAAGGTTGTTTGTGTAGTCGGTTCCCGCTTGTAATCTCTGCCCATTTGTCCCGCTGGGATCAAATTCATCGAAAAGGTAGATATACTCCCGTCGCAGCTGCAGTTCAAATATAGCAGTGCTCTTCCACCTGATGTTGTACAAGGCAACCATATTCCAGTCGAGAAACTTGTATTGGCCGTTTCCTACCATGTCAAAATTGAAGCCAGGCCCATGGCGTTGAACTTTGCCATAAGCTGGATAGAATTTATACGATACCATCGAGGTGAGTTGCTGGATATTTTTTCTGCGCACGAACCCTGCTTCAGGGTTGAAGTTCGCGCCAACGCTTCTCATAAAAGTCTGTATTGACCAACGGTTCGTGTTGTAGTTGAGGAGGCCGCCGTAGGCAAAAGCTGAATCAAGTTTGGCCTCGTCAAAAGAATGGTGGTAAAACAGTTTACCACTCCAGATATTGTCATTTGTAGCAAGATTGAAGTCTGCGCCAAGTAAGCGGTTGTAGGCCTTGGGCTGCATGGTAAACTCGCCCCCGATAGAATCTTGAAACGCTTGCTTATTAATCGCAATCAGGCCAACATACGAACGCGAAAAGACCTTCCGTTGCACCGTAGCAACAGTGTAGTTGGTTGAGGGCAGACCTATAGATCTGTCTTCACCTGCCTGGGTGTTTAGAATTCCAATCCGGGTATTGTTGTCGATCTTGCCGCTCAGTCGGGCACCAAAATAAATCGGATTCTGGATATTTTGTCCTGTAGAAGAGTCACGTGCGACACCAATTCTTCTTGAAAAGAAGGGGCGTGTCTCCTCTACTCCAAAATTTGCAAACAGATCGGCGTTCTCCAAAAAGAACTGTCTTCGCTCGGGAAAGAAGATTTCAAAACGATCGAGGTTGGTTACTTGCTGGTCGACTTCGACCTGGGAAAAATCAGGATTTACCGTGAGGTCGAGGTTAAGCGCAGAACTCACTGCTATTTTGACATCACCACCAACTTGAAGATTTTGTTCAGCAGAACTTCCTTTTTCGAAATCTTGTGTGCGGTTAGCCGCCAGGTAAGGAATAACAGAAATGTTGGGACCACCTTTCGGCAATGGTTTGTCCCATTTAAGTTGCCGTAAAAAGGCCAGGTTAATAAGATCAAAGTTTTGCGGTATTGGGGACCAGGTTGAACGTTCGGCATATTGACTGTCGATG
The DNA here is from genome assembly GCA_029858965.1 of Cyclobacteriaceae bacterium. Taxonomy (GTDB): domain Bacteria; phylum Bacteroidota; class Bacteroidia; order Cytophagales; family Cyclobacteriaceae; genus Chryseolinea. The sequence goes on along the minus strand of JAOUDZ010000009.1, from coordinate 73,857 downwards.
CGGTAGAAATTTATATTCCACGTGTCCAGACCGGCTTTATAGCGAAGTGTTTTAAACGGAATAGCAATCTCGACAATCCAACAATCATCGTATATTTTGGCTTCGCCAAACCACTTGTTATCCCAATTCAGTGTGAAGTCAGTGAGATTGAAATCGCCGCCGTTGGAAATGAGGCCTTCACGTTGCACCCCAAACGGATTAATGCCAAAGACAAATGCATTTGTTCGATCCTGAAATGTATCAAAAACAACTGTAAATCCGTCGTTCACCGCGCCTCGATAATCTCTTCTAAGGGAAGGTGTTACATAAGCCCTTGGTCCCAGGTTGTACATTTTGGCCGACACATAGATAAACTGGTCATCATACAATATCCGCGCTTCGGTCTGTGCAGCAGCAAGCGCTGTATCCATCGGAAAGTTTTGTTTGAAATCGCGTGCGACATCAGCCTCGTTCCAGTCTTGTTCATCGATGACGCCATCTAGAATAATTTTACCCGTTGCCTTTTTAATAGTAATGTGTTGTGCGAATGATAGGGTAGACAGGAATAGCGACACACCAAAAAGAAATCTCCCAATCAATGGGTTCACATTATTGTTATGCATTCTATGCTAATCTAGGCAGAGAAGTTCCCGTTGTTGCAGTGAATTTTACAGACGGACTTATTATAGTTTGAGGTAGAACTCGCGCGTGAGCGAAATGTAGAGATCAGACCAGGTCATCCCTTTTGCATAATGCAAAACTTCACCGGTATCAATGGATTGCTCTTGATGAGAGAATTCCAAAAGCCAACGTTCTATAGGTTTTTCTGCGCGCGTCCTGAAACTGTATTTGCGGGTGCAAAAAAAATGACTTTCTTGTGCCAGCTTCGTGAACTGGTTGCCTTCAGCATAGGGAAGAATTATATTGAATTTTCCGTCCTTTTTGAGTAACCGTTTGACAGACAAAATAAGTGTTTCATAATTGAGTGTGATTGTGTGCCGCGTTTCCCGTCGCCTGCTGTCGGGTGGTTCCTTGCTTTTGTTGAAATAGGGTGGATTGGTAATGATTATGTCATAAGAACGATTTGGAAAAAAAGCCTGAATGGATATGTTTTCAACCGAAATTTTCCCAGGCCACGGTGACTGCAAAATATTTTCGAGTGCCTGACCAGCATCCTGCGCACTGATTTCAACGGCGTCAATTTGGGTATCCCGCGAAGTGCGCTGCGCCATCATCAGGGCAATAACACCTGAGCCAGTGCCAATATCAAGGATATTTTTTGCGCGCTGCACATTGGCCCAGCAACCCAGCAAGACGCTGTCGGTGCCCACTTTCATGGAACACCGATCGTGTTGTAAAGAGAATTGTTTGAAGTGAAAATGAGTTTTGCTTTTCATACCTTCACCAGGAAATGTAGATAATTGAAAGATAATTTAATTAGTCAATACTATGGAAAAAATACGCTGGGGGATTTTGGGATGTGGTAAGATAGCCAATAAGTTTGCGTCGGATCTTCGGTTAGTTGACGATGCAGCATTAGTAGCCGTCGCTTCGCGCGATCACCAGAAGGCAATCGAATTTTCAGCGTTGCATTCATCCCGTTATGCTTTCGATTCTTATGAAGCATTGGTAACCTGTTCGGAAGTGGATGTCATCTATATTGCCACCCCCCACGGGTTTCATCATGAACACGCTTTGCTCTGCCTCAATCACAAAAAGGCCGTGCTTTGTGAAAAGGCATTCGCCCTGAATGCTAAACAGGTGAAAGACATGATCGACACGGCCCAGAAGAATAATGTCTTTTTAATGGAGGCATTCTGGACCAAATTTTTGCCACAGTTCCAAAAGCTAAATGAAATTATCCAATCCGGGGAAATTGGAGACTTGAAAATGATCCAGGCTGATTTTGGTTTTCTGGCGGCGCAACCAACCCCACAGCGTTTATACGATCCTAAATTAGGGGGAGGTGCCTTGCTTGACATTGGTATTTATCCCGTGTTCCTTGCCGTTACGTTGTTAGGCAAGCCGCTGGAAGTGAACGCGGTAATGAAACCTTATGCTACCAATGTAGATGAGCAAATTGCCATGACCCTGAAATTCAAGAACGGTGAACTTGCCATACTCAGTGCCACTTTCGCCGCCAATACGCCGGTTGAAGCTACAATTGTTGGAACGAAGGGCTATGTTCGCATGCATAACAGGTTTCATAATGTAACATCAGATCTTGAGCTGATTGTAGGCCATAATCCGCCAAAGGCAATACCGGTACACAAAGAGGAGGGATATGGCTATCAATTTGAAGCCAGACATGTTTCGGAATGTCTGAGGGCGAACCGCATTGAAAGCCCGGTTATGCGCAGCGCTGATTCTTTATTGCTTATTGAGACGCTGGATTGGATACGGGAAAAATGCGGGATAAAATATGAGGCTGACAGCCAATAAGAAAGGACAGCTGGGCTTTCTCGAAAATCAGATAATTAATTAGTTTTTGGATTATTCAAAGAAAAAAATATGCAATCAGAACTGAAATTAATTGGTGATAAGTCTGCAGTATCAGCCACAGTAGAAAAGTATTTGACTGCATCGGGTTTTTCCATAGCGGCGAAGGATTTTGGCCGGCCCTGGGGTGGATTCTTTGTGCTTGACGAGTCACAGGCGGCGCAATTTGCACAGCTTTATTTTCCTGGAATTGAATTATCAACCTTGCGAATCAGCGGTAAACTGAGCCCTAAGATTCTTATTGTAGAAGCGGGGAAAAGGCTTTCCTGGCAGTATCATGATAGGCGGGCCGAAATCTGGAAGCTTGTTGCGGGTGTGGCTGGCGTTGTTACCAGTGAGGATGACAGCGAACGGCCCGTGCATCGGCTCACAGTAGGAGAGATTATTCGATTACCGCAAGGACAACGGCATCGGCTCGTGGGGTTGGACGGATGGGGAATGATCGCTGAAATATGGCAGCATACGGATATGGATAATCCTTCCAATGAAGATGATATAGTGCGGGTGCAGGACGATTTCGGCAGATAGGTTGGCAGTTTCTGCCGGTGTGCCTCAAACCAATGGGATATCAGAAGTATGCACTGAAATATTACTTCCAGCCAACCGTCAACGCGAACATGAGCCTGTTCATACTTTCCTTAATGGTAGTTTTATTTGGAGATCCCTCCATTACGGTTCCGTCATCGAGGTAATAGTAGGTAGGCGTTTCAAAATATGTATATACGCGCTGGAACTTTGTGCCAACAGAAAGGGATATTTTAACATCATGGTACTTCATGCGGTACCCAATTTGCGGGCATACCATTCTTCCACCTTCAACATTGGTAGAGCCATAATCCCATGGAAGTTCCTTTCGCCAGGTCAGTATTGACCATCCGTATTGAAGCTGTAAGTAGATGGCTTGTGTATTCTTGGTGCCAATCAAATCCCAGCTTACGCTGCCAAATAAGGGGAGTGTTTGCCAGGAATAGTAGGAATCAAATCCGGCACCAATACCAGTTCTCAATTTTCTGCCAATCGTTACCCCGTGAAGGGTAGACGATGTAAATGTCACTTCTTTACCCAAACTGCAGTCATTACAGCCGATTAAACTACCAACCTGCACATTGAAAAAGTAATGGATGCTATTGTCATGCCTGCTGGTATCGGTAAAGATTTGCTTTGGAGGCGGTTTCACTGACACAGTTTTAGGAATTGCTGTGTAGTAGACTGAATCCCCGTCAAAATCCTGTCCCTCAGTTGCAGCGACAATGAGCAACAGAAAAAGCACCGTTAAAGTAAGTTTTATGCTGCGCACGTATAATGATAATGATTGCTTTCCGTCTTGCTTCAGGTCTATTGGACACGTTAATGTGCATAAAGGTTGTAAGGATGCAACGGGTTACACAGCTACTGCATCGGTATTTATCATTCCGGTACTGATTTTATGATTTTTGATGCCAGCTCTTCGAAATGGGATCCAAAGTGTGAAACACCCAAACGCACAATCACAAGCTTCCTGGATGGAATAACCATAACATATTGTTCTTCAAAACCATCGGCCCAAAAAGCATCCTGTGGAAGTGTTGGATACTTTCGATCAGCGGGATTATTTTTTGCGCCGGCGTTGAGCCACCATTGCGCACCATATTGCCCCTTTTCGGCCGCGTTGGCTGGCGTTTTACTATACGCTACCCATCCCTGCGGAAGAATCCGTTCGCCATGGCAAAGGCCATCATTTAAATAGAGCAACCCAAAGCGGGCCCAGTCCCGTGCAGTAGCGTAAGAATACGATGAAGCCACAAATGTACCAGAAGCGTCGGGCTCCATAAGGGTATTGTTCATTCCGATTTTATAAAAGAGTTTTTCATATGGGAACCGATAGTACTGATCGTCGCCTACGGTTTGCCTGATGATGCTGGAAAGAATATTGGTTGTCCCACTGGAGTATTGAAAGAATTCACCCGGTTTGTGTTTTAATTTACGACTGATTGCATATGCTGCTTTGTCATCACTGCGTATGAACATGTTGTGAAAATCAGAAACCGGATTAAAGTAAGACTCAGACCAGGATAGCCCACTGCTGGCCTGAAGCAGATTGTTGAGCGTAATATTCTTTCGATCATCGTTTTGCCATTCAGCGATAGGCACAGGAGCATCCACTTTCAATCTTCCTTCACCGACCAACACTCCGATAAGCCCGTTGGTAATGCTTTTGGTCATGGACCATCCCATGAGCAACGAGTGGTGATCAAAACCTGGCGCATATTTTTCACCGATGATCTGACCGTCGTATACAACAAGTACAGCGTGTGTGAAGATGGGTTTCTTGGGATCTCGTGCCAAGAATGCATCTTTAATAGCCAGTTCAATGGCTTCATAATTAACTCCAGCAGCGGCTGAGTTAGTTACAATGTTTCCCAACGGCCAGTCCAGTGTGTCTTGACCCGGAGGTGGACCAGGTAGTAGGATTTGCTGGTCTCTGACTTCTTCTTCAGACAATGTTGCCAGTAATGTGCATCCCATTCCTTTTCTGAAAATCGCCTTGCTCGTTTTCCAGAATATTTTCGCGGTTACGGTTGAGTCGCTATCATTAATATCAAAGGTGGCACTTGCCAGGCCAGGGAAAACCTGCAATTCTCGTTCTTTTACACTTTCAGGTGTGCGCCCGGTAACATAAACACATGAACACATCGTTTTGGCAGCCATACCCGACATCACGGGCGGAAAAGTTACATAGGCAAAAGCCAGAAAGACTATGGCTAAGCTCAGCAAGACCAGCGCAACTATTTTGAACGACTTTCTCATAGATCAGTATGCTCGAATTTTATCTTCAAGCGGAGGCGAAAAATACTGTAAATAAATTACCTGGAGAATTTGCCTGGATACTTTTATTGTTGCCAAATTAAAAAACAGAAGGTCTTGCGTTCCCGGTTGTCAATTCGCTAATCTTGTCTTAAACTTTTCGCTTTGGCTATCTCCAGGAAACTAAAAACAAATGAGCTTAAGGATTTCCTTGATCAGAAGGCAGAACACTACAATAAACCCGGGTTCATCGTGCATGATCCGATTTCCATTCCGCATGCGTATTCAAAAAAACAGGATATAGAAATCGCCGGTCTCTTTGCCGCAATACTGGCCTGGGGGAAGCGCGTGACAATTGTTCGAAAATGTAAAGAGTTATTGCAGAGAATGGACAATGCTCCATATCAGTTCATTTCCCAGCATAAAGAGAGCGACCTGAAAGCTTTTGAAGATTTTAAGCATCGCACATTCAATTCCACTGATACGCTCTACTTCATTGAATTCCTTCGCTGGTTTTATGATGATCATCAATCGCTTGAGGAAGCCTTTATGGTACAGGCCGAAGATAAAACGGTTGAAAACGGACTGATCCAATTTCACAACCTTTTCTTTAGTTTGGATGCGTACCCGAATAGAACGAAAAAGCACATTGCTACACCAGAAAGAAGATCTACCTGCAAGCGGCTAAATATGTATTTGCGATGGATGGTGCGATCTGACAACTGCGGCGTTGACTTTGGTATTTGGAATAAGATTTCACCGTCTCAGCTTATTTGTCCATGCGACGTACATGTTGAACGTGTGGCAAGGAAGCTTAGACTAATCAAAAGAAAACAGACAGATTGGATTACGGCTACCGAACTCACATCAAACCTGCTCAAGCTTGACCCGATTGATCCTGTTAAATATGATTTTGCTTTATTCGGTTTGGGAATTGAAGAAGGTTGGTCAAAAAAGGAGGAGGGAATCGCACGTTCAATTTAAAATCATTCTAAATTACCTTCAAATACCTTCACCTATGGATTGGATAAGTACCTTTCACCCGTTTTGCGCTGACCTGCAAATTCCTCATAATTTATTGTACTGCGCTGCAAATAAATTTGAAAAAATGAGTTGCAATAGTAGATTTGTGCCACTTGTTTTGAAAAACGGACACTAAACCTAACATGACTAAAAACTTTATCTCTTCCGCTTGCAAGTTTCTTCCCATCGTATTTGTTTTCGCCCTAGTCAATCTTACCTCTCACGCTCAGGAAATTTCCAAAGAAGCTTCAGCCATAGCTGCAGGTGAGTCCTTGTTTAATGCGAACTGTAAGACTTGCCACCGGGTTCATCAAAAACTGATCGGACCAGCACTGGCCAATGTTTACGAGCGAGCGCCATCAATAGACTGGATAAAGTCCTTTATAAAAAATTCAGCAGGAGTTATTGCCGGCGGAGATGAATATGCCAACAAACTCTACAATGAGTTCAATAAGACGCAGATGACTTCTTTCACGACACTGAAAGACGAGGACATCATGAACGTTCTAGCCTATATTCAGTCTGAGACGGAAAAAGGACCCGCAGTCGCGGCCGCACCTGCGCCAGGAAGCGGGCCAACCTCGGAAGAAGGAGGACAGCAGTCGGCATATTTGAACGTTATTCTAATTGGAATGGTGCTCATCCTGGTGTTACTGCTTGTAATACTGGCGTTCCTCGTTTCTGCGCTCAAGCGATTCCTGGATCAAAAAGAACTTTCAGCAGAAGACAAAGAGGTTATCCATTCTCCCATCACAATCGGTACAATATCAAGAAGCTCTGGGTTTATTTTTATAGTAGTCTTTCTTGTGGGCGCCTTGGGCTTTAAAGCTGTAATAAATGGCTTGTATTCCGTTGGGGTGCAGCAGGGATATGCGCCGAAGCAACCTATTGCCTTTTCTCATAAAATTCATGCAGGGCAGTATGAAATAGATTGTAAGTATTGTCACACAGGCGTAATGAAGGGCAAGAGCGCGACTATCCCATCCGTAAATATTTGCATGAATTGCCATAACCAGATTAGACAAGGTACCCTTACAGGGGAAAGTGAGATTGCCAAAATTGTTTCTGCCTGGGATAATAAAAAACCAATTGAATGGGTACGTATTCACAACCTGCCTGATTTAGCTTATTTCAACCATTCCCAGCACGTAAATGTGGGTGGATTGGCGTGCCAAACCTGCCACGGCCCGATTGAAACAATGGATGTTGTTCGTCAGCATTCATTATTGACCATGGGCTGGTGCATCGACTGTCATCGGAAAACAGATGTAAATACCAAGGGCAATGCGTATTATGATAATCTTGTTGAACTTCATAATACGGCCAGCAAAACGCCGATGAAGGTAGAGGATATGGGTGGTTTGGAATGTGCAAAGTGTCATTATTAAAAATCAAGATAAATAGAGTCAGCGAGTCGCTAGAAACGATTTATGGAAGAATCAAAAAAGATATACTGGAAAGGGATTGAGCAATTGGCTAATAGTCCGGAGTTTGTAAAGCATGCTCATCATGAATTTCCCCAGCAGCCTGATCCTGAAGAAGATCCGGGTCATTCGCGTAGAGATTTCTTGAAAATGATGGGCTTCGGCGTTTCAGCCGTGGCGCTGGCGGCTTGCGAAGCGCCAATCCGTAAAGCTATCCCATACGTTAATAAGCCTGTTGATATTGATCCAAGTATTGCGAACTACTATGCGTCCACTTATACGAACGGCGGAGATTATTGCAGCATTGTAGTCAAGACCAGAGAAGGTCGCCCGATTAAGATAGAGGGAAATGCACTTTCATCTGTTTCAAGGGGTGGAACTGGCGCGCAGGTTGAGGCATCAGTGCTATCGCTATACGACAATGCCCGACTCCGGGGACCGAAGATCGGCAGGGATAAAATTAGCTGGGAAGATCTTGATAATCAAATAATTGGCAAGTTAGGAGCCATCGCCGCCAAGGGTGGCCAAATCCGTATTGTCAGCAATACAATCGTAAGTCCAAGCACCAGGGCCTCCTTGGCAATATTCAAGGAAAAGTACCCAACCACGCAGCATGTTCAATACGATCAGGCATCGCAGTATGGGTTATTGAAAGCCAATGAAGAATCTTTTGGTACGCGTTCAATTCCTTCATACGATTTCAGCAAAGCGAAGACAATTGTCAGCGTTGCCGCTGACTTTCTGGGAGGCTGGATAGCCCCAGTCGAATTTACAAAACAGTATGCACAAACCAGGGAAGTGAACGAGGACAAGAAAGAAATGTCTCGTCACTACCAGTTTGAATCCATCCTTTCAATGACGGGCGCGAACGCAGACTACCGGACCCAAATAAAACCTTCGGAAGAAGGTGCGGTAGTCATCCAGCTATACAATTCAATTGCCAGTAAAGCAGGCAGATCCAATCTTTCTGGCGGACTGGAAAAACCGATCATTGCCAGGGCGGCGGAAGACCTATGGGCGAGCCGCGGTGAGGCGTTGGTTGTGGCCGGTTCAAATGACAAAGCTATTCAGGTATTGGTCAACGGGATAAACGATATGCTGGGCAGTTATGGTAAAACCATTTTGACCGATACCCCGGTGAATTACCGCCAGGGCGATGACGAAGCTATGGCCTCATTTATAAATGATGCTGAGGGCGCTAAACTTGACGCTGTAATTTTCTATAACTGCAATCCGGTCTACGATCACCCGATGGGTGATAAACTTGCAGCAGCGATTAAGAAGATATCGCTGACAATATCTACGGGGTACAAAGAAGAGGAAACGGGAACACTGGTGAATTATCAAGCACCCGACCATCATTTTCTGGAGGCATGGAATGATGCCGAACCGAAGAAAAATCATTTCAGCCTAGGACAACCTGCCATCACGCCGATCTTTAAGTCGCGCGCAGCCCAGGAAAGTTTTATGATTTGGGCTGGCGAATCGAACGTCAATTATTTCGATTTTGTAAGAAATAACTGGAAGACCTGGTTCTACAAAGACCAAACCATTGATTTCCAAAGTTTCTGGGACAAATGCTTATACAACGGCGTTCTGGAATTGCCTTCAGCCGAAGCAGAACCTGCAACGATGTCTTTTGCCGCTGACGTGCAAACTGCCGCCAGTGCGATTGTCAGCAATTATAAATCAGGTGGATTTGAACTTGTTATCTATGAGAGCGGGGCGCTTGGCAATGGATCTCAGGCGAACAACCCGCTGCTGCAGGAGCTGCCAGATCCTATTACAAAAGCCGTTTGGGACCATTATGTTACCGTATCGCCTAAGGATGCCACTGATATAAATTTTGCGGAGAGTTTCACAAAGTATTTTTCGATTACAGTAAGTGGCAAGACATTAAAACTCCCTGCGCTCGTTCAGCCTGGGCAAACACCAGGCACTATTGGGGTGGCCCTTGGCTATGGCCGAACCAAAGCCGGAAAGGTAGCTGATGGTATTGGGCAGAACGCATATCCTTTGGTGAGCATGGTCAACGGCTCATTGCGTTACAGCGTTAGTGGTGTGAAGTTTGAAAAAACGGATGAGGTCTATCAGATTGCCCAAACACAAACGCACAATACATTTATGGGCCGTCAGACGATCATCCAGGAGACTTCTTTAAGCAATTTTAAAGACAAGCATTGGGATCGCGAATTCCATCCTAAAGTTTCTACGTGGTCAGATCCCCAGCATAAGGTTGACCCGGGTGCTATTTCTCTTTGGAGAGGTCATGAGTATAAGGACCATCATTGGGGTATGGCAATTGATCTCAATACTTGTATAGGATGTGGTGCCTGCGTGGTAGCTTGTAATGTCGAAAATAATGTGGCCCTTGTTGGGCGTGAAGAAGTAATCAATCGTCGGGAAATGCATTGGCTGCGAATCGATCGCTATTATAGTAGTGATGCCCCTGCCGACGATTGGAGAGGTATTGAAGAAGCATCAGCGAATCCTGAAGTGATATTTCAGCCTATGCTCTGTCAGCATTGCAATAATGCGCCTTGCGAGACCGTCTGTCCCGTTGCAGCAACAACGCACAGCACAGAAGGACTGAATCAAATGACGTATAACCGTTGTATTGGTACACGCTATTGCGCAAACAACTGCCCCTATAAGGTAAGAAGATTCAACTGGTTTAAATTGCATGATAACGATCAGTTTGCGTCTGCAAATCCGTCAATGAATACGGATTTGGGTAAAATGGTATTGAATCCGGATGTTACTGTTCGCTCACGCGGGGTAATGGAAAAATGTTCATTCTGCGTGCAGCGCATTCAGCAAGGTAAACTGACAGCGAAAAAGGAAAGAAGACCGATGAACGATGGAGAAGTTGTAACCGCTTGTCAGGCTTCCTGTGCAACGGGCGCAATCGTGTTTGGCGATATCAACAATCCGGATAGTAAATTGTCAAAATTGCTTAAGATCAGGCCAAAGGATGAGAAGCATCCCCATCGTGTAGACAAGGTAACCGATAATCCACGCGCCTATCAGGTACTGGAGGAAATCGGCGTGAAGCCAAATATTTGGTATTTAACAAAAGTGAGAAACAAAGAAGCAGTGAAAGCTTAAAGCATGGGTGGTTTCCAATGCGGAAACTCGCTACACATATAGAGCCAGCACGCACACACTTAAAAATTGGTAACGATTAACTTTTAACGATAACATGCAGGTAACTTCAGTAGTTCGCGATCCCCTGGTAACCGGCGGCAAAACGGTCAAGGATGTTTCGCATGACATTAGCCGCCAGGTGGAGGGCAAACCTACACGGTTGTGGTGGTCGGCTTTTGCTGTCGCGATGGCGTTTTTGACCTTTGGACTTTATTGCACGCTTACTTTGTTGTGGACCGGTGTAGGGGTATGGGGACTAAACAAAACGGTAGGCTGGGCGTGGGATATTACAAACTTCGTCTGGTGGGTCGGTATCGGTCACGCGGGAACATTGATCTCTGCTATCCTGCTATTGTTTAGGCAGCGCTGGAGAATGTCAATCAACAGGGCTGCAGAAGCGATGACAATCTTTGCCGTTATTTGTGCCGCTACTTTCCCATTAATGCATATGGGTAGACTTTGGTTGGGTTTCTATTGGACATTGCCGTTACCCAATACATTTGGTTCACTTTGGCCAAACTTTAACTCGCCGCTGCTGTGGGATGTGTTTGCCATCTCCACGTACTTTACAGTATCGTTGGTCTTTTGGTACATTGGACTGATTCCTGATTTCGCAGTAATCAGAGATCGGGCGGTTATTCATGGAAATAATATACGGGCCATGATTTATAATGCACTAAGCTTTGGCTGGCAAGGGGGTGCGAAGACTTGGATGCGTTACGAATCTGTAGCCCTGATCCTCGCCGGGTTATCAACGCCACTCGTGCTTTCCGTCCATACCATTGTGTCAATGGATTTTGCCACTTCTGTAATACCAGGCTGGCACACGACTATTTTCCCGCCATACTTCGTTTCCGGGGCTATATTTTCTGGTTTTGCGATGGTATTGACGCTGCTGCTGATAACGCGAATAGTCTTCAAACTCGAAGACTACATCACAATTTACCACATTGAACTGATGAACATCATCATCATTGTTACAGGTTCAATCGTAGGTATTGCATACATAACGGAGTTGTTTATTTCTTGGTACTCCGGTGTTGAATATGAAGGATATGCATTTTACAACAGGATTCAGGGACCGTATGCCTGGGCCTATTGGTCAATGATGACCTGTAACGTTGTTTCCCCACAACTCTTCTGGATCAAGAAAATAAGAACAAGTATTGCAGCTACATTTATTCTTTCAATCGTTGTGAATATCGGAATGTGGTTCGAACGGTTTGTTATCATTGTTACATCATTGCACCGGGATTATATTCCTTCAAGCTGGACCATGTTCCACCCAACAATGTATGACATTGGTCAGTTTTTGTTTACAGTCGGATTTTTCTTCGGGGCGTTTTTGCTCTTCGCAAAATTCTTCCCGGTGATCAATATGGCTGAAGTAAAAAGTATTATTAGTATAGGGTCTGAGAAAAAGACTGACGAGACACCTCACTGATGCATCGCAGTCGTGTTAAACTTATAGACAATGGACGCAGATAAAAACTTTTTAGTGGGCGTGTTTGATGACGAAGACGCTGTAATCAGTGGTGTAACCGCTGTAAGACAAAGTGGTGTGAAGATTCATGAAGTATATTCGCCCTTTCCTGTCCACGGCCTCGATGAAGTATTGGGTTACAAACGTAGCCGCCTGCCCATAGCAGCTTTTATGTTCGGTATAACAGGTACTTCTATAGCGTTGGTCATGCAGATATGGATGCTTGGGTATGACTGGCCAATGATCATCGGTGGCAAAAACTTTGCTTCATTGCCCCCTTTTATTCCGGTCACGTTTGAATTAACCGTATTGTTAGCATCGTTGGGAATGGTCGCTACATTCTTGATTGCCAGTGATTTAAAGCCATACAAATGGCCACGCCAGTTTGATATCCGCAGTACGGAAGACAAGCATGTCATGGCGATTGATCTTGCCCTGAATAAGAGTAAGAACAAAGATGAAATTTCCAGCATCCTCAAAGCTGCCGGTGCGTCAGAAGTTAATGAAAAGAGTTTTGATTAATCATAGGATATCAATTATGCGCTTTATATTAAGTTTTGTTTTAGTATTATCAGCGGTTGCATTATTAACTTCATGCGGTGCAGGTGGTGATAACCAAGGTTCAGAATATGCTCCCAACATGTATCATTCTGTAGCCTACGAACCGTATTCTCAAATCGTAGATGAGGATGCCGGAAGGTGGTTAACTTCGATTGATTATCCGGATGGTCATGCTGAATTCTTTAACTCAAACAAATTCAACCCTTTCAGAATGAATTTGCGTGAAGCACCCGAGAATACGGTAAGCAGAAATAAAAATGGATGGCTTCCCTACAGAATCCCGAAGGACAGCCTGGATTATGCGTCAAGGACCTTGAAGAACCCTTTAGACTCAACCGCTGCCGTTGTTGCAGATGGAAAAGTTTTATATCAAATGTATTGTAATCATTGCCATGGCCCCAAAGGCGAGGGGAATGGGAAAGTTTCAGAAAAGTACAATGGTGTTCCCAATTATAATTCTGATGCGCTAAAAAACATTACTGAAGGTCATATATTCCATGTAATTACATATGGGAAAAACTTGATGTGGGCGCATGGCTCGCAGGTCAGCCCGGAAGATCGCTGGAAGATTGCCAGGTATGTGAAGACGCTGCAGAAATAACAGATACGTAATTCAAAACGCTGAACTGATAACGGATAATAACAAAATAATGGCTCATCAAGCAGAAGTTACTGAAGATCAATATGTATTCAAACCGGAGACCAGGAAGAAGCTTTACATTCTACTGGCTGTGGGGATAGCATTGTTATTCCTTGGATTGATATTGGATATGAATAGTGGTGGTCAGGAAGAACATGGCGGTGGTCACGCAGCGACGATATCAAATGAACTTGTGGCGAGTGCTGATCAACACGATGCAGCATCGGGCGGGCAGGAAGCGGAAATGCATCATGCGGAAACAGCTACGTGGTTGAAGAAACTATACACCACGCTTTGGATGCACAATGTGTTCTTTACAGGATTAGGTATTATAGGTCTTTTTTTTGTGGCCATACAATTTGCTGCGCAGGCGGGTTGGTCAGTGGGGGTGAAACGGGTAGCGCTGGCCATGGGAGCATGGATACCCATTGCGGGTCTTTTGATGCTTGGACTTTGGTTTCTCACAAGCCATGATATTTTCCACTGGACGCACAGCTCTTTATATGAGGAGATGCTGCCGGATGGCAGCACTAACCCTTCATTTGATAAAATAATTGCTGATAAGTCGCCTTTCTTTTTCTGGCCGCTTGCTGGTGGTAGTTTCCCTTTATTCTATCTTTTCAGGATGGTATTGTTCTTTGGCGTTTGGTTTTGGTTCTTGACCCAGATCCGCAAGAATATGTTGGCAGAGGATGTTGATCCTTCAACTTCATATTGGCACAAGAATCAGGTTCTTTCAACGGTATTTCTGATATTTTTTGGCCTAAGTTCTTCCGTTGCGGCCTGGGATTGGGTCATGAGTATAGATACGCATTGGTTCAGCACTATGGTTGGCTGGTATGTTTTTGCCAGCTGGTGGGTAACAGGCCTTGCAGCCATTACCCTGATTGTTGCCTATTTGAAAGATGCAGGCTATTTGAAGATTGTCAATGCAAACCACATGCACGATCTTGGAAAATTCATATTTGCATTCTCAATCTTCTGGACGTATATCTGGTTCAGCCAGTTCTTGTTGATCTACTATGCCAACATTCCCGAAGAATCAGTTTATTTCGTTGAGCGGATGGGGAGTAGTCCATACAGCTGGATATTCTATTTAAACATAATCTTGAACTTTGCACTTCCACTCCTGTTACTAATGACAAGAGATGCGAAGCGTCAGCTATCAACACTCAAGTTGGTGTGCCCCATTATCATTATTGGTCATTGGTTTGACTTTTTTAACATGGTTACACCTGGGGTTATGCATCATGATGGTGGTGTTGGATTTATGGAAATCGGTGTAGGGCTGATTTTCCTTGCGGCATTTCTCTTGGTAGTGTTAAATAGTTTATCGAAAATGCCGCTGTTCGGCAAAAATGATCCTATGTTACAAGAGAGTCTTCATCACCACATTTAAATTATAGAACTGATATGACGAGTTTGGTTATTTTTATTGGTGTCGTTCTGGTCCTGGCAATCTTATACATGATTTTCAGAGTGAGCAACCTGGTTAGTATTGCAAAGGGAGACGTAGGTAATGAGAAAGCCAGTTCGGCGAACAAAATCAATGCTGCTCTCTTTATCGTTTTCATGGTCGGAAGCCTTGGATGGTTTTTTTGGTATTCGATTGTTCATTTTGACTCCTACCATTTACCTATTGCCTCAGAACATGGCAAGGTTACAGATACTTTGTTCTGGGTGACAATGGGTATCACTGTTGTTGCTTTCGTGATCATTAGTATCATCATGTTTATATTTATTTACAAGTATCAGTACCGTGAAGGGCAGAAAGCAAAATACTTTCCAGACAGTCATGTTTTGGAGTTGGCATGGACAATTATCCCGGCTATTGTTTTGGCTGTATTAATCTTCACCGGTCTTCGCGCCTGGAATGACATTACTTCTCCGGCTTCCAAAGAAGCTGAAGTGATCGAGATGATTGGTCAACAGTTTGCTTGGTCAGTCCGTTATCCCGGTGTCAAGGATAATATATTGGGGAAAGTAAACTATAAGTTGATTGACAATTTTGGAAATGAATTCGGCCTGGATCTTACGGACAAGAACTCTTTTGATGATTTTAAGTCGCTTGAGTTACATCTCCCGGTGGATAAGGAAATTTTATTGAAGATCAGAGCTAAGGATGTCTTGCATAGCGTGTTCTTACCGCACTTCAGACTGAAGATGGACGCCGTGCCTGGAATGCCAACGCAGTTCAAGTTTAAGGCCACCAAAACTACTGCCCAGATGCGGGATGAATTGGGAAATCCGGATTTCAATTATGAAATGGCCTGTACCGAGGTATGCGGGAAAGGGCACTTCTCTATGAAAATGGCAGTGGTTGTTGAAGATCAGGCAACGTATGAGCGATGGAAGGCTTCACAAGAAGCCTGGTTAAAGCAGAATCCTGATTATCTGAAGAAGGTACCTAGTGCTTTGCAGGAAGCAGCAATGATCAAGGCAGGCATGGAGAAGGATCCGGGATCATCCGTAGCAGAACTTAAGGAATAAAGGAGTAAAAAAAGATTTATCAAAGAAATGGCAACAACAGATATTCACCAACATCAGCAAGTTCATGATCACGATGATCATGATGAGCATGAGCACCATGAGACTAATTTTTGGAGGAGCTATATTTTTAGCGAAGATCATAAAGTAATTGCAAAGCAATTTCTTATTACTGGTATTTTCTGGGCGCTGTTGGGTGGTATGCTATCGGTAATCTTTCGCTTGCAACTGGGTTTTCCTGGAATGAATCTGGAATGGTTGAAACCTGTGCTGGGTGGATGGATAACGCCGGATGGGAAACTTGACCCCGAATTTTACCTGGCCCTGGTAACCATGCATGGTACGATTATGGTGTTTTTCGTCCTAACGGCAGGGCTAAGCGGCACTTTCTCCAACTTTCTCATACCGTTGCAAATTGGCGCACGCGATATGGCGTCTGGTTTTATGAATATGCTGTCGTACTGGTTCTTCTTTCTATCCAGTGTTGTCATGTTTACGTCGCTTTTTTTGGAAACAGGACCAGCGGGGGGAGGCTGGACAATATATCCTCCGCTCAGCGCATTGCCGCAGGCCATTAAGGGCTCTGGCCTTGGAATGACCATGTGGTTGGTAGCCATGGCCCTGTTCATAGTAAGTTCATTACTGGGGGGTATAAATTATATTACGACTGTAATCAATTTGCGCACCAAGGGTATGTCATTTACAAGAATGCCACTCACGATATGGGCATTTTTATTTACTGCCATAATCGGCGTCCTTTCTTTTCCGGTACTTTTCGCTGCTGCATTGTTACTTATATTTGACCGCAGCTTTGGTACCAGCTTCTATTTATCCGACATCTATATCGGTGGTGAAGCGCTGGCACATGATGGAGGAAGTCCGATACTATTTCAACATTTGTTTTGGTTTTTAGGGCACCCTGAAGTGTATATTGTTTTGTTGCCAGCCCTTGGACTTTCTTCAGAGATCATTGCCACGAATTCCCGTAAACCCATTTTTGGTTATAAGGCGATGATCGGTTCAATGCTCTTTATAGCAATTCTATCCTTTGTTGTTTGGGCGCATCATATGTTCGTTACGGGAATGAATCCGTTCCTGGGCTCGATTTTCATGTTGCTGACATTGATTATCGCGGTTCCCTCTGCTGTGAAAATATTTAACTACGTTACCACACTTTGGAAAGGCAACATCAGATTTACACCGGCCATGTTATTCTCTATCGGGTTGGTGTCCTTTTTTCTTACCGGCGGTATTACTGGGATATTCCTGGGTAACTCGGCGATTGATATTCAACTGCACGACACCTATTTCGTGGTTGCACACTTTCATCTCGTGATGGGGAGCGCTTCTTTTTTCGGCATGATGGCCGGAGTATATCACTGGTTTCCGAAAATGTTCGGCAGGATGATGGATCACAAACTTGGGTACATCCACTTTTGGCTGACTTTTGTTGGTGTCTACCTAGTATTCTTCCCGATGCACTATATCGGTATAGCAGGATTTCCCAGAAGATATTATTCATGGACTAACTTTGAAACCTTTAGCGGTTTTACTGATTTAAATATGTTGGTGAGTGTTGCAGCCATTGTGACGTTGTCTGCACAGTTTATCTTTTTGTTCAACTTTTTCTACAGTATTTTCCGTGGTAGGGTAGCACCAGCTAACCCGTGGGAATCAAATACCCTTGAATGGACTACCCCCCTGCATCCGGGTCACGGAAATTGGGTTGGAGAAATTCCTTCGGTGTACCGATGGCCATATGATTACAGCAAACCAGGAGCAAAAGAAGATTATATTCCGCAGCATATTCCATATTCCGAAACCCCTGAATCCAACTTGCCACACGAAAACGAGTTGATCAAGTTGGAATCGACTTCTGATGGAGATGGGGCTATTGTGATAGAAAACGACAAGCATTAGGTATTTCCCACTCATGCTCAAGGTTTTACCTGGTCGGGGACAAACTTTGAACCTTGGTTTTTTATTCACCTGACAGTGCATCGGAAAAAGCTATGAGATCATTTCGCAGGCTTTTGTTTTCTACCCTGGTTGCGGTTTATATCCTAATACTTGTGGGTGGTATAGTTCGCAGTACAGGCTCTGGAATGGGTTGCCCGGACTGGCCAACTTGTTTTGGCCGCTGGGTGCCTCCAACATCAGTATCAGAGTTGCCCAAGAACTATAAGGAAATTTATTCGGCCTACCGGGAAAAGAAGAATCTGCGTTTTGTAAGATATTTAGAAGCCCTTGGCATGACAGCCACGGCTTCAAGTATAACGAACGATCCTGCCGTGCTTCAGGAGAATGACTTCAACCCGGTGAAAACATGGATTGAATATATCAACAGGCTCATCGGTGTTGTCATAGGCATACTGATTTTCGCGGTCTTCGTTACTTCGATACGTTACTGGAAAACAGAACGAAAACTCACCATCGTTGCACTGGCGGCATTTTTATTGGTGGGGTTTCAGGGGTGGATGGGTTCTATTGTGGTCTCCACAAATCTTACACCCTGGACAATAACCATACATATGTTTCTGGCACTGGCAATCGTTGCATTGCTGATATTTCTGGTACATCAAAGCAGTTATAACGCAAAGATTGCCTCTAACGCAGTCTTCTGGTGGTTGATTGGGTCCATGATTGTTTTGCTTATACAGATTTTGTTGGGCACACAAGTTCGAGAGGCCATAGACAGGGTTACCAGCGCCTTCGTGCGTGAGACCTGGATCGCAAACCTGGGTCTGGAATTCATCATTCATCGCTCTTTCTCCTGGATCGTGCTGGTTATGCACGTTGGATTAATGGTGAAATTACATAAAACTGAAGGTTCAAAAATTTTCGCCCTTACCCTAATCCTGTTAATTTTGGGTACAATTCTGACAGGTATGGGGATGGCCTATTTTGCTGTACCCCCAGTCCTTCAGCCGGTTCATTTGCTGCTTGCCACAATTACTTTTGGAGTGCAGTTTTTGTTTTTATTGAAGCTTAAGCGAAATGATGAAGTTGCATTCTCGTAAAGTATGATGGTAAGTCAGGTTAATGGTTTAACAGGGATTACTTTCGCGATTGCGAAAGGCAAAGCCTTTTGGGAGTTATTGAAGTTCAGGCTTTCATTTTTGGTGGCATTTTCTTGCGCCTTCGGCTTTGTGCTGGCTTCCTCGCGGGTGAATTGGGTTACACTGGGCATGCTTTTCGTTGGCGGTTTTTTGCTATCGGGTGCTGCGGTTACCATCAATCAGATCATCGAAAAAGACCTGGACAAATTAATGGTTCGTACGATGAAGCGACCTCTGCCCACGCAACGTGTTTCTGTAAACGAAGCCGCCACGCTCGCGGCAATTTGTTTGGTGGGAGGGGTAGCGATCTTGATGCAGTATACCAATTATCTGACAACCGTGCTTTCTGTGGGTTCAATGCTTCTTTACGGTTTTGTTTATACGCCGCTGAAACGTGTTGGACCAATTGCTGTTTTTGTTGGGGCAATACCTGGTGCACTTCCTCCATTACTGGGGTGGACAGCGGCAACAGGTGGAATATCTTATGAGGCATTAATCATTTTTGGAATTCAATTTATTTGGCAATTTCCACACTTTTGGGCCATCGCCTGGGTTGCAGATGAGGATTATAAGAAAGCAGGATTTAAACTTCTTCCATCTGGTGGCCAGAAGGACCTTAACACGGCCATACAGATTATGATATACACCATGTTTCTTATTCCGCTGGGACTGCTACCCGCCACATTTGGCATTACTGGCGTCAATTCAGCGATTGTAGCCACAATTTGCGGTGTACTTTTTTTTGCATTGACATTCTCATTAATGAAGTCTGGAGACCGGAAGTCAGCATTGAAGATCATGTTCGCTTCTTTTCTCTATTTGCCAATAGTTCAGATAGCATACTTGTTGGATAAAGTTTGAGGAAGAACAAGATCAAATACAAATAATATTTATGGCGACAGAATTGAGAATAGTAGAAGAAGCGAACAAGCCATTGGCAATGCATCCTAAGAAGTTTGCGCTTTGGCTCTTTATTGCCAGCGTGGTTATGATTTTCGCCTCCCTGACCAGTGCTTACATCGTGCGCCAGTCGGATGGTAACTGGATGATGTTTGACCTGCCGAATCTATTTTGGATCACTTCGGCAATAATAGTACTCAGCAGCGGTACGATGCACTGGGCCTACGTCTCAGCTAAAAAGGACGATCTGGAGGGAACGAAAATAGCGATTGGTATCACCTTGGTTTTGGGCCTTGCCTTTCTCGTTGGCCAGTTCATGGCGTGGGGTGAGCTTGTGAAACGCAACGTATATTTTGTTGGCAATCCATCCGGATCGTTTGTTTACGTCATTTCCGGCTTGCATGGCATGCACATCGTTGGCGGTGTTGTTTTTTTATTGATTGTGTTGGTAGCGGCATTCCGATACAAGGTGCATGCCAAGAGCCTTTCGCAGATAGAAATGTGTGCCACCTATTGGCATTTTTTGGATGTACTTTGGCTATATTTATTTGTTTTTCTATTATTGAACCGGTAAAAGAGTAGTATTCACAGAATAACACCACACACGCAACTTACACACCCAATAACAGATTATAATTAACGTAAACTTTACCTATGGCAAGTACAGCGGCAGCAGCTCCAGCAAGGAGCGAATGGGATGGTGGTGTATCACCAATGGGCGTCAGCTATGGCAAGCTCATGATGTGGTTCTTTTTGCTATCCGATGCATTTACTTTCTCAGCATTGCTCGTGACGTATGGCTTGGTCCGTTCTTCCCATCAAGCGTATCAGGGTGCTGTTGATGCTTTTACCTTCTCACAGGCCTATTGGCCTATTCCTGAAAAAGTCTTTGAAGCTGTACCGTTCCTGCATGGCCTCACAGCGCCATTGGTATTTGTGGGGATTATGACCTTTATTCTCATCATGAGTAGCGTTACGATGGTTTTGGCGGTTGAGGCCGGTCATCGAATGGATCGGAAAGCCGTTGAAAAGTGGATGCTATGGACCATTCTGGGTGGACTGGCCTTCCTAAGTTGTCAGGCCTGGGAATGGGGTCATTTCATTCATGGTGCTGAAACTGGCAAAGCAGTAGCGGAAGGAACTACGTTCTTTGGAGCAAATCTGGCCCACAATCAATATGGACCGCCCGATTTTGCTGCATTCTTCTTTTTTATTACAGGATTTCATGGCTTTCACGTATTTAGTGGTGTTTGTTTAAATTTCCTTATCTATTACAACACCGTAATGGGTACCTATGATAGAAGAGGCCACTACGAGATGGTGGAGAAGGTTGGGTTGTACTGGCACTTTGTTGATTTAGTATGGGTGTTTGTATTTACTTTTTTCTATCTCGTTTAATTATCAAGTTGATTAATTCTAAATTATTAGCACATGGATCACGCTGAAGATAATGTACAGGTAAACGTACTGCCCCCTGATAAAGAAAAAATCAAGAAACTTTGGACTGTAGCCGCAATACTGGGTGCAGTAACGGCAGTTGAATTCTTGATCGCCTTTACCATGCATCACGGACCACTAAAAACGGCTATTTTTATTGGCTTGACTATTGTCAAAGCCAGTTACATTGTCGGTGAATTTATGCATCTGCGCTATGAAGTAAAGGTGTTGTTTTGGTCTATCCTGATTCCTTTGACTTTTGTCATCTGGATGCTCGTCGCTTTCATATACGAGGGAATCATTATTTCTGATCTGCGATTATAGGAAATACGCACAGTACGGCAGGGGCTTAGGTGAAGACTTAGGCCTCTTTTTTTGATGCTAATCCTGGGAGGTTTTGGGCTGAGGTGAATTGTATGAATAAACAAAAAGTAGTTTTTCTTTTTCTGGCATTAATATTACCCATTTGTATCTTCCTATTTCTTAAATTTTTTGGAAAGAATGAATTCTCGGTGCAACCCTTATTTGTGGATGTATATCCGGAAATTCAGGATGGTTGCCAGGCCATACAAGCACTTCCCTATCATATTCCCGATAGCATAAAGGAACAATTGCCATTTGAAAATGATAGTCTTGTCATTGTCTATACCGGGGAAATAACAAATGAATCTTCAAATCTGCTTAGGCGCATTGAAACAGAATTCATGCAATTCCCCGTCGTAATTCTGATGCTGCCAAACACCGACAAAACCCGCTATTGGAAAAACTGCATTTTCTTCTTGCGAAATCCTTTTGATGTAGTCTTGTTGGATAGGAAGGGAATGATTCGAGGGCAGTATGAAAGTGCAAAACGTGAAGAAATGGACAGACTCTCAACAGAGTTGAGCATAATGCTAAAGCAGTATTAAGATGAAAAAAGAGGTTACTGCTGTTCAGGAGAATAGAAAATACACAAAGGTGATCGTCACAGTTTCGGTCCTGATTCCTGTTGTAGTCGCAATCTTATTTGGCGTGAAAGTGCCCGGCTATACATTAAGCTTCCTGCCGCCAGTTTACGCCACAATCAACGGTATTACTGCCGTATTACTTATTGCTGCCATAATCTGTATAAAAAGCGGATACCGGAAATACCATGAACGACTCATGAAAACGTGCATTTTGTTGTCAGCGCTATTTTTGGTGCTCTATGTACTTTATCACATGACCAGTGAATCGACACCCTTCGGCGGGCAAGGGGCAATCCGGTATGTCTACTATTTTATCCTGGTTACGCACATTTTCTTGTCTATTGGCGTTATACCCATGGTTTTGTTCACTTATTTGAGAGCATGGCAAGGAGAATTTGTAAGGCACAAGGCACTTGCTAGATTTACGTTTCCAGTATGGCTTTATGTTGCCATTACCGGCGTAATGGTATACTTAATGATAAGCCCTTATTATTTGTAAATACATATTCTTGATCTTATATTCTTGTTGAAATGAAAAAGGTGCTACTGTTAGGTATTATGTTGACAGCCGGTTTTGTTAACCTGGGTATTGCGCAATGCGCAATGTGCCGGTCTACCTTGGAGAATAACTTTTCAAACGGAAATCCGGGAATTGCCGCAGGGATCAATACCGGAATCTTGTACCTGCTTTCAATGCCTTATCTGGCGGTGTTGTTAATCGGATATTTGTGGTATAAATCCAGCAAGAATGCGCAAAAACAGTTACACGGAGGCCCTTCTGCGCGGTAAGTGTCCCCGTTGCCGTGAAGGCCATATTTTTATGTATCCAATAAGCAGGATTTCGAAATTCAACATAATGAATGAAATCTGCCCCCATTGTGGTGTTAGATTGGAACCTGAACCGGGGTTCTTTCAAGGCGCGATGTACGTGGGCTATGCGTTTACCGTAGCGGTGCTGGTAATCCTTGGTATTGCGATTTATGTTGCCGGAGATCCTTCAGAATGGGTATACATCGGGACAATCATCGCCGTCATGGTTTTTCTCGTCCCATTTAATTATCGTTATTCCCGTATTTTCTATCTGCTTTTATTTGGGGGGATCAAATACAACCCTCAACTGTCGCAAACAAAGTAATTTGTTAACTTTATTGATTATTATATCTTGATCGGCTTTTGAGATTAAAGTCTTCAATACTTTTAGGAAGTTGTTTGTTGTTCCTGTTCGTGGGACTAGTGGCGTCCTATTATCTAAGCCGCCCTTATTCTCCGCAAAGCCGTATTGAAAAACTTGTTTCAAATCTCAGCGAAGAAATGGCGTCAATCGACAATGACGCTGAAACACTTCTTGGTCAATTTCAGCAAAGTGCTGACCGTGATATTACACAAAGTTCGCATTCATTTATTGTCTGCAACAAACAACAGGTAATCTCCTGGTCAGATAATCACTTTGTGCCCGCGTTGGCGTCTGTTGCAGATACCTTTAAACTAAAATTGCTGAAGGCCGGCAATGGAGATTACTTAGCAAAAAAATGGTACATCAGCGAAACACAATACCTGGTGGGCATCATTCCCTTATACCGGAAATTCAATATTTCGAACAACTACCTTAGTACGTGGTGGAATCCACATATCTTTCCATCCGGCAACATTAGCATCCTTGAGCCAAATTCCAGTCTTGGTATCGTAGTCTGCGTACAAGGCCAATGCCCCTTCAAGATAAGTTTCCTGCGTGACGCACTTCCGGTTCATCAGCAGGTACATCTCCTGGCTGTCATATCTTTTTCAGTTTCCATTGTATTGCTTATTGTATTTATGTACAAGCTTGCAAGAAGAATGAAATATCCTGCAATCGGGTTTGTGTCTCTTTATGTGTTTCTTCACGGTTTGCGCCTGGCCATGATTAAGCTCAATTTTCCAAACGCAGTTTATCAGTCAGATTTGTTTAATCCACAGTTTTTTGCCTCTTCACCCTTAAATGCTTCACTGGGAGATCTTATTCTAAATGAGTTAGCTGTACTCTTGTTGTGTTTTTATTTATTTAGAAATTACCACCGGTTTAAAATTTTTCAATACCTGTACCTGGGGAACTTTGTTTCCTGGTTCCTCTCTATATTGGCTGGCTTGTGTATTCTCTTTGCTATTCTGTTCCCCTTTCTAACCATTCAGACCTTATACAACAATTCAACAATTGCCCTGGACATCTCTCGATCCTTGGATTTTGATAGCATACGGATAGTTGCTATCACGGTTGTAATAATATCGGGTGTGTGTTCCTTTTTATTTGCCCATACATTCATACGATTGATGATTGCGGATGGGAGAAAAGGACGCGTTGTATTCTCATTTCTTATGGCAGTGTTGCTGTTTGCATTGATCAACACACTAACAGGCCAGCAGTATGTTTCTTCGCTCGTCCTTGGTAGCAGCTATTTTTTTCTGGTCTATTTCTTAAAATTATACGCTGGGTTAAAGCGACTTACTTTTGCGACTTTCTCTTACTTATTCATCGCCATTTTTTTTCTGTCGTCCAATGGTGCCTACGCCATTCATTATTTTAGCCGCCAGGAAAAGATCAACAACCAGTTCAAATTTGCTGATGATTTCCTGGTTAATCGTGACATTTTTGGGGAGTATTTGCTTCATGAAACGGCAATAAAAATTGAAAATGATGCTTTTATTCAAAGCCGCCTTAGTACTCCTTTCTTAAACCGTGACGCTATCCGGCAAAAAATAAGGCAGGTTTTTTTGCCCTCTTATTTTAATAAGTACGACGTGGAAATATTTCTTTTCGGATCCACTGGTGAGCCGTTAAATAATCGATCACCTGCTACTTTGTCAGAATTTGTAGACCTCTATGATAAAGATGCATTGCGCACCCCAGCGGAAGGAGTGTACTTCATCACTAGCCCATCCCGTGATATAGCTCAGAAATATCTCGTGAAAATAGCTATTCTACGTACAGATTCTACCATAGGATATATCATGCTGGAGCTATCCTTAAAGAAGATAATTCCGGAAAATGTTTATCCTGAACTGTTGGTCGACAATAGCTTTCAACAGTTTTATCATGCACAGGATATTAGTTATGCCGTTTTTTCGAGCACTTCGATGTTATTCAGTGCTGGAAAATTTAATTATGGACTCTCCTTTGACGGGGATTTACTCGGCGATCCTGCCCTGTACAGGACAGGAATCACTGCCGCCGGCTTCGTGCACATTGGCCAAGAAGATGAAAATGATCGCGTAGCAGTCGTTTCGTCACCTGAACTCTCCCGAACATATACCCTTGCAAATTTTTCTTTTCTCCTGGTGCTGGGGTTAGTAATCATACTTTTGTTTTTGCTAGCGCAGGGCATAACCAATTATCTTGGTGGTGAGAAACTCTATTTTTCTGCCCGCATTCAACTCTTGCTGAATCTTGCCTTCTTTTTGCCCCTAATGTTGGTTAGCGTTACTACGCTAAATCTTACAAATCGCTCTTCTCAGAACCAGCTAAATGAAGAGTATTTGAGTAAAGCTGAATCGTTCAGCGGGCAGCTTTCTGCTCAGTTAGAAGACTATCTGAGCGGTGATCAGGAAACTTCCGTAAGTTTCGAGAACCAGCTAACAGACTTAGCTAAATCAACTAAGCTGGACGCTAATGTTTACAATGCTGAAGGTGTGCTGTTGGCAACAAGTCAACCTCAGATTTTTGAAAACAATTTGCTGTCTACCTTTATCAACGCTGATGCACTGCGAAATATAAGAAGAGGGGAAAATGTAATGATTGAAACAGAGCGCGTTGGAAAGCTAGAGTATTCAGTTTCGTATGCCGCATTAAAAGCTCCGCTAACGGGTGAGCTAATCGGGATCTTGGGAATACCCTTCTTTCAATCCGGACATTTGATGGAAAAAGTACAGATCAACATTCTCGCCAATATCTTGAATATTTTCGCACTGATTTTTATAGCGCTTGTGATCTTATCGTATTTTGTTTCGCTGTGGCTGACTTTTCCGTTAAAATTTATTACGCAATCGCTGCAACGGACTTCGCTGACTAAAATAAATCAGCCGCTAAAATGGAAAGCGGATGATGAAATTGGATTGATGGTTAAGGAGTATAACCAGATGCTCTTCAAGCTAAGCGAAAGTAAGGCCGAGCTAGAACAAACACAGCGTGAGCGCACATGGCGCGAAATTGCCCAACAAGTAGCGCATGAAATCAAAAATCCACTCACACCCATGAAGTTGACACTACAGCAACTCCAGCGATCCTTGCACGGAGCCACGCATACACCAGAGAAGACGGAAAAAGCGGTATCCTCCTTGCTGTCGCAAGTGGAAACATTGAATGATATCGCCTCGTCTTTCAGCACTTTTGCCAAGATGCCTGAGCCGGTTATTCAGCGGCTTGAGTTAGTTTCTTTGGTCAGGCGGATTGTGCTCCTTCACAGCCAATCAGGTGACCTGGTATTTACAACATCTGTGAAGGAGGCTTTTATCCGGGGGGATGAACAGCTGCTTGGGCGAACGTTTTCAAATATCATTCTTAATGCATTCCAATCAGCTATGCCTGGCCGCCAGCAGCGGCTACGAATTGAGTTGGAAAAGAGAAGTTCCGGGTACCTCTTAATCTTTCAAGACAACGGTAAGGGGATTGAAGCTCATATCGCAGAGCGGATTTTCCTGTCGCATTTTAGCACTAAGAAGTCCGGTTCAGGTCTTGGCTTAGCCATTGCGAAACAGGCTATTGAGCAGATGGAAGGCAGGATATGGTTTGAGACAGCCGCGGGACAAGGGACTACATTTTTTATTGAACTCCCGGAAAGCCACTAAAGGAATCAGAGTTGGCAGAACTAGAACCGCAACGTGAATATGGTCCTCACATCAGGCACTGACTCAACTGAAATCGAACCGTGGTGCATCTGCATGATCTGACGGGACAAACTCAGACCGATACCTGAGCCAGTTCTTTTGGTCGTATAGAAGGGAACGAAGATATGTTCCAGTGCCTCCTTGACGATGCCTGAACCATTGTCAATAATTTCAATCTTTACTGAGCTTTCATCGTACCGACCGATAAGGTCAAGCGTCGGATTTTCACTGCCATCAAGCGCTTCAATCGCATTTTTCAGAAGATTTATCAAAACTTGCTCGATCATTTCAATATCCGCGTTAATGGTGAGGAATGCTGAACTGCATGAATGCCGGAAATGTATGTTGGTCTTTTTTAGTTCTGTTTTCATGAGCTGAGCCACGTGTTCAATAAGTTCATTTAACCTTACCGTTTTGATTTTAGGTTTTGGCAAGGAAGTATATTCCCTGTATGCGTCTATAAATTTAATTAATCCCTTGCTTCGGCTTTCTATTGTAATAAGTCCATCGCGCAAGTCTTCCGCGCCCTCTTCCTTTAACTCATAATGCTCGTCTATCTTTTTCATATCGTGGTTAAGAATTTCCCGCAGCGTGGAGGTTAACGAAGATATGGGTGTAATCGAATTCATAATCTCATGGCGTAAAACACGAGTAAGGTTTTGCCATGCTTCGAGTTCTTGCTTCTGCAATTCAGGTTGAATATTTTGAAGTGTTAACAATTTTACACTTGTTCCGCGGATGCGCAATTCGGTTGCCTGGATCGTTAGAAAAAGTTCATTGCCACCTTTGTAGAGTTCACTTTTCCCGGGCGCAACAGCAATAATGGCCTGATGGAGTTTAGGATTGATGCTGGCGAATTCATGGATATTCTTAATGGTTGCAATGCCCAGAAAGCGTTTTGCATTCGTGTTCATGAGTTGAACATTGCCTTCATTATCAAATGATAGGATGCCTGTACTTACCTGTTGGACCACCGTATTAAGATACTGGCCGTGTTCTTCTTTTTCTGCGCGTGCTTTCCTGAAAGCTTCCAACACCTCGTTGAAAGCAAGGTTTAGGTCTTTAAATGATTTTCCCAGCTTATGGTCTGCGGTAAAACCGGATATAAAGTCGGAGTATTTTACAGATTCCAGAAAACGGGTGAGCTTTCTATTCGTCTGGCTAACAAACTTAAAAAGGTCAGCCAATTGTACAACGATGATCGTCCCCATGAGAATGGCGGCGAATAGCGTATTGGGTCGCGAAAGCATAAGTATAAACAAGGCCATCGCCAGCCCAAGGAAAATTACCCGTAGCAATACCCGGGTACGAAAATCATTTAGTCTGAAGTTCAAGGTGAATGGTTATGTCAATTTCATGGACTACTTTCATTGCTAGACTGTGTCAAATAAACAGTGGTTCGCCACTTCCGCCTCCGTCTGGGTCAAATATCCTTAATTTTCGTTGCTTGTACTGAGACGAGGCAAGGTCGGATATTCATAATCCATATTTCTCTAGTCTTCTGTAAAGCGAAGATCTGGTCAGCCCGAGCTCTGAGGCGGCTTGCGTAATATTTCCGTTATATTTCTTCAGCACCTTGCGGATTAAGAGTTTCTCGACCTCTTCAAGATTATATTGCTCAAGGCTAAGTTGCCCGTCTTCTTTGGCGGGAGCAGGGGCAAAGTTGAAATCCTCGGGTTGTAAAACGCTTCCGCTACTGAGAATAACGGCTCTTTCTATCGCATGCTGTAGTTCGCGAATATTTCCAGGCCAGGGATGTTTATGCATACGGGCCATTGCACCTTCACTGATTTTCATCGCGTTTTTGTCATACTTGGCTGCATAGTGTTTCAGGAAATGATTTGCAAGTATCGGTATGTCTTCAAAACGCTCACGCAAAGCTGGTATTTCAATTTCTATTGTGTTAATGCGGTAAAGCAAATCTTGCCGAAATCGATTTTCTTTTACCATTTCATACAATGGCATATTGGTAGCACAAATGAGGCGGATATCAACGGGTGTTTCTTTGTTTGCACCTACCCGGCTTACCTTTCTATTCTGTAATACGGTCAGCAACTTTGCCTGAAGAGGCAAGGAAAGGTTCCCAATTTCATCCAGGAAAAGCGAACCCCGGTTGGCAAGCTCAAACCGTCCTGCGCGATCTTCCTTTGCATCGGTAAATGCTCCTCTTTTATGACCAAAAAGTTCGCTCTCAAAAAGTGTTTCCGTGATAGACCCTAAATCAACGCTGGCAAAATTTTCACTTTTTCGCGATGAATTTCTGTGAATTGCACGTGCGATTAATTCCTTACCCGTACCATTTTCTCCCAGGATAAGAACATTTGCGTCCGTCGTTGCAACACGGTCAATGGTTTGAAATATTTTTTGCATAGCACTACTTTGACCGATTATCTCGCTATACCGTTCATTTAGGGCTTGGTTGATTTCATGGTTTTTGAACTTCAGACTTTCAATGACATCCAACGACTCCCGCAAGCGCATAGCTGAGTGCAGTGTGGCCAGCAGCTTTTCATTTTCCCAGGGCTTGAGAACGAAATCTGTGGCGCCAGCCTTGATGGCTTTAACAGCCATTTGAATATCACCGTACGCTGTGATCAGAACAACAACCGCGGAAGGGTCGATCTCCAGAATGCGCTCCAACCAATAGTACCCTTCACCGCCGCTGCTAACGTCTTTGGTGAAGTTCATATCCAGCAGGATGACATCATAATCTTCGTTGTTCATCAGTGCCGGAAGTGCTTCTGGTTTCTTTTCGGTATCAACTTGTGCAAAATGACGCTTGAGATGCATCTTGGCAGCTTTCAGCAAATCTTCGTTGTCATCTACAATGAGAATTTTTCCTTGTTTCTGTTCCATTCAAATCCTGTTTATTGCACCCTAACTGTATCGTAAACAAACACAGTTGTCCGTTAATGGGCAAAGTGCATACCGAAATGTATTAACGGCCTATCCAATCAAAAATAGCAAATAGTGTTCATTAATGTGTTCGGTTACGGACAATTACGTTCACAATTGAACTGGTGTTGCATCAGATCTTCATGGAAAGGGCACCAAAAAATGCATTTACACTGTTGGCACACTTGTTGGCAATTATGGCGAGAACGCCCCTGATTTAAGTACTTTTGAAATAGTCAGGAATGGTTACCAGATAACGAAAAATGCATTTTAGCCATAGAAAAAATGGATAAGAAAATCGAGAAGAAGATATGGACTGTTAAGCGTATCGCTACCTATGGCGGGATTGCACTTTTTGTGGCATTTATCGGCTATCAGTTCATTTTCGCCGATAGACGTTCTAAACTTAAAATTGAAAGGGATAAGATAACGATTGCAGAGGTTAAACGGGGAGAATTCAAGGAGTACATTCCGCAAACTGGCACAATTGAACCAAGCCGCACGGTTTACCTGGACGCCGTAGAGGGTGGAACCGTAAAACGGGTTGTAGCTGAAAGCGGTGAAATGCTGAAAGCGGGAGATATTGTTTTGGAGCTAAGCAACCTTAACCGTGAATTGCAGGTCTTAAGTCAGGAAGCCCAATTGAGTGAGAGTATTAACCGAAATCGCGATACAAGGCTTGGGATAACCCGCAACGAACTGGAGCAGCGGAGCCAGTTGGCGCTCATCGACAATCAGTTGGCTATTTTGGAACCACAATACCGCAGGCAAAAGCAACTGTATGAAAAGAAATTGATCTCTGCACAGGAATTTGAAAGGACTGAGGCAGATTACAAGTATAACCTTGAACGTAAAAAGTTTACATATGAAGTGTACAGAAATGATTCCCTGGACCGAAAGAGACAACTCAATGAA
The DNA here is from genome assembly GCA_029858965.1 of Cyclobacteriaceae bacterium. Lineage (GTDB taxonomy): Bacteria > Bacteroidota > Bacteroidia > Cytophagales > Cyclobacteriaceae > Chryseolinea. The sequence continues at coordinate 42,823 of JAOUDZ010000009.1, read as the reverse complement.
ATTAACGCATTGGAAAAAAGGATGAGTTTGAACCTTGAAGGTGTGGGAAAAATCCTGGACAACCTCGTTATCCGGGCACCGATTGATGGTCAGCTTTCCAGACCGCAGTTGGACCCTGGCCAAAATATTAATCCAGGTCAAAGAATGGGTTGGATCGATGTAGTTGGAAGCTATAAGGTTAAGGTACCCATAGATGAATTGTATCTGCCACGGATTACAACCGGCTTACACGCTACAACGACTTTCAATAATAAGGATTACGAATTGGAGATCATGTACATCTATCCGGGCGTAATCAATGGAAGATTTGAAGTGGATATGAATTTTATTGGAGAAACACCTCCCGGTCTGCGCAGAGGTCTTTCGCTGCGGTTGAGGATAGAACTTGGGCAGTCCTCGGAAGAATTGCTTTTGCCCGTTGGAGGTTTTTATAAAGACACGGGAGGAAATTGGGTGTTTTTGGTTGAAGAAGGTGGCAGAGCTGTTCGTCAGGATATAAAGTTGGGGCGGAAGATGGGGAGTGAATACTTTGAAGTACTGGAAGGGTTGAAACCAGGTGATAGAGTGATTACTTCCTCGTATGAAAATTTTGGAAACAATGAAGTATTGATACTTCATTGATGCGAATTGGAGTTAGTGTAACCCCTCGACGTAAAAAACGGTCAAAAGAAATAGCCGTTGAAGTATAAACAGGCATTTGTGTACAACTAAAAATGAACATTAAACATCAAAACTGTAAATAACCAGCCATGATTAAGCTAAAGAATCTCGAAAAAGTCTACACCACAGAAGAAGTAGAAACGACAGCTCTGAACAGTATTAACCTCGACATCAAAGAGGGTGAATTTGTTGCCATAATGGGTCCTTCCGGTTGTGGTAAGTCTACCCTGTTGAATATTATTGGATTACTGGATAATCCAACCAATGGAGAGTATCATTTTGGTGAGCATGAAGTTGCGAAGTATTCTGAACGACAGCGTGCACAATTGCGCAAAGGTTCTATCGGGTTTGTATTTCAAAGCTTTAACCTCATTGATGAGCTGACAGTTTTCGAAAATGTTGAACTGCCATTGTTGTATATGAAGGTTCCCGCTGCCGAAAGAAGACAACGCGTGGAGGAAGTGCTGGAACGCATGAACATTATGCACCGTAGAAATCATTTTCCGCAACAATTATCAGGTGGTCAGCAGCAGCGCGTAGCGGTATCGAGGGCTATCGTTGCAAAGCCAAAAGTAATACTAGCCGATGAGCCGACTGGTAACCTGGATTCTGCCAATGGTCAGGAGGTTATGAAACTGCTATCTCAACTTAATGAAGAAGGAACAACGATCATTATGGTAACGCACTCTCCATATGATGCCAACTATGCCCATCGTATTGTTAACCTGTTCGATGGGAAGGTAGTTACTGAAAATATTAAGGAGCAATTCCATATTTAAGTGAGTTTCCAAAGGAAGACATATCAGGGCAACAGCCCGAGCTAGGAGCCTCATATGTTTTCCTTCTCTATGTCCCGGTTCAGATCCTATCCAGGTTTTGATGGCGCTGTGCCGGAGTAGATACAGGTGGCTGGTCGGCGGTGTATTTAACCTTTTGTCATGCATTTAAGTCTTATACTTGCAAAATCTACCCCATGATCAAGAACTTTTTGCTCATCACGATTCGCAATCTGCTGAAGAACAAACTTTTCATTTTCATCAATGTCTTTGGGATGGGAATTGCCATTGCGTGTTGCATAGTGGCTGATTTTAATTGTGAATTTGATTCACAATTCGCGTAGAATAAATGTCGGGTACTGAATGAAAGTCCGAAAAGGGCGGTGCATGACTCCCTGTCGCTGACTTTTTCGGTTCCAAATCGGTAACTTTTAGTTGATCACTGCGTCTTACTCAAAACGACAATAACATGTTCAAAAACTATTTCAACGTTGCCATTAGAAATATACTCAAGCACAAGTTCTTCTCTGCTATTAATGTGCTCGGGATGACTATTGGCGTTGCAGCCTGTCTGCTAATCATTTTATACATAGCAGATGAATTGAGCTACGATCGGTTTCATGCAAACGCAGATCGGATTTATCAGGTCGGGCTCCATGGTAAAATAGGGGGTCAGGATATTCGAGTCTCAAACACTTGTCCACCGATGGCTGCTGCACTTGTTGCGGAGATTCCTGAAGTAGAATCAGCGACGCGCCTTATTCGTTATTTTGGACGACCTGCAATAAAATATGAGGAAAAAATTCTGACAGAAGAAAAAGTCTTCTATGCTGATTCCAACTTTTTTGATTTTTTCAGTTTTGTTTTAAAAGAGGGAGATGTGAAAACAGCCCTGAAAGAGCCTAATACCGTAGTACTGACGGAGGAGATGGTTAAGAAGTATTTTGGCGAAGTAAACCCCATAAACAAACTGCTCGTTATTGGTAGTGAAAACAAGACGTTTAAGGTTACCGGTGTGGCAGCGAACCCGCCACCAAATTCCCATTTTGGATTTAACATGCTCATATCGGCAGCTTCAAACGATCGCCTTAAAGAAGGCATTTGGCTGAACAACTTCATGTTTACCTATTTCACGCTTCGTTCCAATGCTGATGTGGCGCAAGTAAACAGCAAATATGAGGATCTGGTGACAAAGTATATCGGCCCGGAAATCGAACGATTCATGGGTACCAGCCTCAGGCAGATGCGGGAGCAAGATGGAGAATATGGTTATTTTTCAACAAAATTGACGGATATTCATCTGCATTCCACTACCCAGGATGGAATAGAAGCAGGCGGTAATGTTACGTACATCTATTTCTTCGGGGCTATAGGCATATTCATCATTGTTATTGCCTGCATTAACTTTATGAACCTCTCTACAGCCCGGTCGGCAGGTAGGGCGAAAGAAGTTGGTTTGCGGAAGACATTGGGTTCGCTCCGTGGACAGATGATAATTCAGTTCATGGCGGAATCAATGTTGTATAGTGCGCTGGCCGTAGTGCTGGCACTTGTGGTCTGTTACTTACTCCTGCCTTACTTCAATCTGCTTTCTGGTAAGATGCTGGACATGCAAATAATTGCAACTCCTAGCTTCATCGCGGGCATTTTTGCACTGATTGCCTTGGTAGGATTGATTGCCGGAAGTTATCCTGCGTTTTACCTGACGTCGTTCAGCCCTGTTGACGTGCTAAAGGGAAAAGTAAGAGCCGGGATGAAGACGAAGGGTATACGCAGCTTGCTGGTTGTTTTCCAATTTGCACTGTCGATATTTCTGATCATTTTCACGCTGGTGGTGTATCAACAGATTCAATACATGCAAGAGAAGAATCTGGGTATTGATAAAAACAATATCCTGGTACTTCAGAATACCGACAGGCTGGGTACGAACAAGGACGCATTTAAAAATGCCTTGGCGCAGCAGGCGGGAATCGAGAAAATGAGTTATACGAACAATACCTTTCCAGGCATTAATAATACAACGGTCTTTAAGGCGTCGGCATCTGACCAGGATCATATCATGGGCGTGTATTACGCAGATCAGGACCATATGGATGTTATCAAGTTTGAATTAAAAGAGGGACGCTATTTCTCAAAAGACTTCCCATCTGATACGACAGCCATCATACTAAACGAAGCTGCCGTGCGGGAATTTGGATTTGCGAATCCAATAGGAGAGGAAATTTTATATAGCAGTAGTGGATCAGGCATTGAACGCCTGAAGGTGGTGGGCGTTGTTAAAAATTTTAATTTTGAATCGTTCAAGACTGAAGTCAGGCCGATATCCATTCGGTATACGGCAAACGCAAACAACCTGCTCATCAGGTATGAAGGAAATCCAAAAGATATAGTTGCTAATGTTGAAAAGCGCTGGAAGGAACATGCCAGCAATGAACCGTTTGAATTTGTGTTTCTGGATGAAAATTTTGATGAGCTCTTTCGCGCGGAACAGCGGATGGGATACATCTTCAGTATATTTTCAGCGTTGGCTATATTTATTGCCTCCCTGGGATTGTTTGCGCTTGCGGCGTTTACTGCAGAGCGGCGTACGAAGGAGATTGGTATCCGAAAAGCAATGGGAGCCTCCGTAGCAGGACTTACTTTATTACTATCCAAAGAGTTCACCAAACTTGTGGTCATTGCCTTCATCCCAGCCGCCATAGCAGGCTGGTTCATATCCAATCAGTGGCTTGAAGGCTTCACTTATAGGATCGAAGTGGACCCCATTGTTATCCTTGCAAGTGGCATGGTGGCAGTTATTATCGCGTGGGTTACTGTAAGCTATCAGTCTGTAAAGACGGCCTCTACTTCCCCTGTTGATTCATTGCGTTATGAATAGCCACGGCAGACTGTCATTGGTTAGGCAGAAAAGGTGCCAAAAGCGCCTTTTTTTCTTGTTTTTGGCCATTTCTATACCCATTGTTAATTTTTGGTTTATGTCATTCTTAATTCTTTGAACATTCGTATTTTAGGGTACTAATGACCACTATTATGGAAAAGACAAAGACATCAAAAAAAGCCCTGCAGGGTCTGATAAACGATTCGATGCAGGAAGCTCTTAAAAGTTTGGAACTGCCGCCGCCCGGCAAAAAGGCAAAGAGATTACTCCGCAGCAATGCTAAAAAACTCGCTTCGATTTTTGCCAATGTGATCAAACGTCAGGACAAGAAAAAAAGGAAAGCGCAAAAGTTTATGGAGAACGCGGTAAGCGGAAAATCCAAAAAGGATGCTAAGCCAAAGAAAATGAAATTTGAGAAGATAGACATTGAGTCCGTTTAATCTGGTTTAGTAAAGAGACTACATTTTGAGCACACTGTCAGTGGGCTCTTTTTTTTCTGTAATACTCCCTTTCTTCCAGCCATTCCATAATTGCGATATTCATGAGAATAAGCAGAAGCCCATAAAATATATCCTCAAAGGGAACAGTGCCAATCCTTATTCCAAGAATGTGTTGCTTATTGTACCACACCACTTCACCTTCTATGAAAGATCCGGTCAATATACCATTTATGATAAAAAATGGTACCAGCAGAATACCGAAGGCAAAATAAAATCTTCCCATATAGCGTGGCCTTATTTTCAACATCTGGTATGCCAGGAATAAGGCCAATGAAATAAATGTAACACCTGTATACCACTTATCAACATTATAGATCCCGGAGATAAGCAATATAATAATCAGCAAACTGGATATTAATTCCTGATGCGGAAAAAGATGATCTTTTTCTATCAAATGGTTAAGCGAAAAATATGTAAAGACACTGGCGTAAGGGATGCATATAAAAAATAATATTTCTTCAATCGGTAATGATCCGATAAACACACCCGTTAGATACTTTGGGTTGAAACCCCACACATTTTCACGAGTGAAGATTTCATCCCATACGACAAAAATGGTTGCTGTAATGAGCAACGCAATGCCAAAGTATTTCCATTTTTTATAGAAGGGTGCTTTTTTTTGAAAACTTGCACAGAAAGGGACTATAAAAGAAAGCAGGTCTAGTGAAAGATAAAGGTATTTTGAATTCAAAGCGGTTTATTGGGTTTCTTGTCGATCGAGTTTGATGGTAAAGTTTTTTGGTTCATACTTCTTCGGGGCAATCAAAAAACCAAAGGCTTCACAGCCATCTTTTGAGTGCTTACTATGATGAATGTAGTGCGCGTGTATCATTCTTTGCAGGTACTTGCTCTTTTTTTGTGGTCTCCATTTCATGCGCTGATGAACCAGAAGGTCATGAAAAATCAGATAGAATGCACCGTAACAAAAAATGCCTATACCTACGGAAATTAGATATGGATTATAATTTACTACCGTGGCGTAGTAGATAAGTCCAATAGAGGGAATACTAAAGACAAGCGCAAAAAGATCGTTTTTTTCCAGCGCATGATTATGCACGGTGTGATGTGATTTGTGCCAGGTCCACAAAACACCATGCATGATATACTTGTGCGTAAACCAGGCAATAAACTCCCAGAAAAGAAAAGTACCGATGACGATCACCGAACAAAGTAAAATCATTACCAAATCCATGGCTATGCTGAGTGTGTAATTTCCGTTCTGCTACTACCAAAAAAATCCAACAAAATCTTGGAACGATGGTCAAAAATAGCATTTACCTTTTGCTGCACAAAAAGCCAATTCGCCAATTTACCTAAAACACCCAGTGGAAGGCCATAATTCACCTCGTCAGTCATTTCAACACCACCAGATACTTCCTTAAAATGATGTTCATGGTGCCAAAGGGCGTAAGGGCCGAACCTTTGTTCGTCAACGAAGTAATTCGGTTTGCTCATATGCGTTATCTCTGTAACCCATTGTACAGGAAATTTAGGAAGCACATTCACCTTGTAGCATATTAGCTGGCCAGGGAACATTTGATTTTCTCCCGAGATATACAAAATTTTGAACTGCATGTGTTCCGGCGTAATCTTACTCAAATTCTGCGGCGATGAGAAAAAATCCCAGGCCTTCATAAGGGTAATGGGCAGAAACTGGGTCCTTTTTAGTGTGTAGATTTTCATATCTTTGAATTAACAATCTTGAGGGCAAAGGGTTTTCAGCTGCTTTGGAAAACAGGACACGACGCGTTATAAGATAATGAGGAGAATTACCCGATTCACAAATATTACGTTTTTTATATTCGGCTTATTGGGCTGGTCGTGTAAAGAGAAGTCCATTACCGCCCGGCTTACCGATTCGGTCGATTACAATCTTGATATCCGGCCGATCCTGTCTGATCGCTGCTTTAAATGCCATGGCCCCGACGCCAATCAGCGCAAAGCAAATCTAAGGCTTGATACCCATGAAGGTGCGCTGGCCGCCCTTAAGGACGATCCGACTGGGCATGCTATTACCCCAGGGCATCCTGAAACGTCTGAAGTTTTTATTCGCATATCGTCTCCAGATACGGCTGTGGTTATGCCTCCCGTTAAGTCTAACCTAAGCCTGAATGAATCTGAGATTGAACTCATTGAAAAGTGGATAGCGCAGGGTGCCAGGTATAAACCTCATTGGGCTTTTATCCGCCCAAAAGCTTCGCCGATTCCTGAAGTCACCAATGCAACATGGCCCATAAATGAAATTGATTACTTTATTTTAGACCAGATGGAACGCTCCGGATTTGAACCAAACAAATCCGCTGATAAAGAAAGAATATTGAAACGTGTTAGCTTTGCTCTGACTGGCCTTCCTCCTTCAGTTGAATTGCAGGAAGAATTCCTGCTGGATAATTCAGCAGGTGCCTATGAGAAAATAGTGGACGAGCTATTGGCGCAACCGGCATACGGAGAGAAAATGGCAACCTATTGGCTGGATGTGGCCCGTTATGCAGACTCACATGGATACCAGGATGATGGCCTTCGTACGATGTGGCCATGGCGCGATTGGGTTATTCATGCTTTTAATGAGAATTATCCCTACGACAGCTTTGTCACCTGGCAACTCGCCGGCGATATCTTGCCCAATGCCACCCCGGAGCAATTATTGGCAACGGGCTTTAACCGTAATCATAAAATTACACAGGAAGGCGGTGTGATAGATGAAGAATACCGCATTGAATATGTGACGGATAGGACAAATACATTTGGAAAGGCTTTTCTGGCATTAACGTTTGAGTGTGCAAAGTGTCACGATCATAAGTATGATCCGATTTTACAGAAGGACTATTATAGTGTTTTTGCCTTTTTCAACCAGGTCCCGGAAAAAGGCTTGGTGGGTGATATTTCGCTCGCCTCCTTGGCTGATCCACCCAAGATGAAGATCACCACGGAGGATGTCAGCAAGATTCTGACATTCATCAACAAGAAAGATACTACGGCAGTGGAAGTAATGGTGATGAAAGATGCGCCTATTCGAAGACCAACATATTTATTAAAGCGTGGTGTTTATGACGCACCTGATGAACGGGTGCACATCGGATTGCCATCAGCTATCATGCCTTTCGATTCTGTAACATACGGAAACAATCGGCTCGGTCTTGCGAAGTGGCTGGTTGACAAAAAAAACCCATTGACCGCTCGGGTTTTCGTAAATAGAATGTGGCAGGAGCTCTTCGGGCGAGGCATCGTAAAGACTTCTGGTGATTTTGGTATGCAGGGAGAGATGCCATCACATCCTGCACTGCTGGACTGGCTTGCCCTGGATTTTATGGATCATGAATGGGATGTGAAGCGACTTTTGAAGAAGATTGTCATGTCTGCAACGTACCGGCAGTCTTCTGAGCTGACTGAAGAAAAAAAAGCGGCTGACCCGGAAAATATTTTGTTGACACGCGGACCACGCACCAGAATGGCAGCCGAAACAATTCGGGATATGGCATTGGCCAGCAGCGGTCTTCTGGTAAGAGAAATTGGAGGTCCAAGCATGAAGGTGTACCAGCCAAAAGGTGTGTGGGAGTCCGCAACTTCCGGACGTGGCGTTTTAGCGCGCTATGTTCAGGACCACGGCGATAATTTGTACAGAAGAGGTTTGTATAGTTTTATTAAACGTACCGTGCCGCCGCCAGGCATGCTGGTATTTGATGCCAGCAATAGGGATCAATGTGAGGTGAACAGGCTACGCACGAATACACCCCTGCAAGCATTGCTCGTATTAAATGATCCGGTTATCCTGGAGTCGGCCCGCGTTTTTGCTGAACGATTGATGCAAAGCAATTCCACGGTGGAAGAAAAGATCAATGCCGCCTTTCGGGCTATTGTATGTCGAATGCCAAAGCCAGAGGAATTGAAAATTCTGATGCGATACTACGCGGACGAGAAAACGGTATTTGCTGAATCACCCGAAAAAGCAAAAGAATTTGTAAATGTTGGTGAGTACCCTTTTATCGATACGCGAGATAAAGTGTCGCTGGCGGCTTTAATGCAGGTTGTCCATACCATTTATAATTTGGAAGAATCCATCACCAAAGTCTGACTTATGGAGAATGAATTTATAAATCAACGATTTCATATTACACGCAGGCATTTTCTGGGAAAAATGAGCTTGGGCCTGGGGTCTGTTGCACTGGGATCTCTGTTGATACCAGACCTGTTCAAATCGGGTGATGATGGACTTTCACAGTTAACGGGATTACCCCATTTTGCACCAAAGGCAAAACGAATTATTTATCTGTTTCAGAATGGGGCTCCATCGCAGCTGGAAAGTTTTGACTACAAGCCGTTGCTTAATAAAATGACGGGTCAGGATTTGCCAGCTTCAATTCGGCAGGGACAACGGCTAACGGGCATGACATCTAATCAGGCAAAATTTCCGCTTGTAGGGTCTCATTTTTCTTTTAAACAGTACGGGAAATCGGGAGCCTGGGTAAGCGAAATCTTCCCGAACATCGCCAAGATTGTTGATGATATATGCTTCATTAAAACCATGCATACCGAAGCCATTAACCACGATCCGGCGTTGACTTTTATGCAATCGGGCGCCCAGCAGGGGAATCGGCCAAGCATGGGTGCGTGGCTGAGTTACGGTTTGGGAAGTGAAAATAAGAACCTTCCCGCTTATTGTGTTTTGTTATCCCGGGGAAGAGGTAACGGTCAGGGCGTATATTCAAAACTTTGGAGCAATGGTTTCTTAGACAGTATCCATCAGGGTGTTCAATTTAGCAGCAGTGAAGAGCGTGTTCTCTATTTGAAAGATCCCGCTGGACGAGACAGGCAGGATACCCGGAAGATGTTGGACAATCTTGCCCAACTAAATGATTTGAATTACACCGATTTTGGTGATCCGGAAATTCAGGCAAGGGTGCAACAGTACGAAATGGCATACAGAATGCAGGCAGCAGTTCCGGAATTATCAGACCTCTCTCAAGAACCTGACCATATCATTAAGATGTATGGTGCAGATTGCCTGGTGCCAGGCACATATGCCTCCAATTGTTTGCTCGCCCGCAAGCTTTCTGAATCAGGAGTTCGCTTTGTCCAGTTATATCATCAGGGCTGGGATCAGCATGGAAATATGGTAGGTGAAATGCCTCTGCAAGCCGAAGATGTTGACCGCGCAACCGCAGCCCTGATCATGGACCTGAAACAACGTGGCCTGTTGGACGAGACACTGGTAATATGGGGTGGCGAATTCGGCAGAACAAATTATTGCCAGGGAAATCTCTCAAAAGAAAATTATGGCAGAGACCATCATCCAAGGAGCTATACAATATGGATGGCTGGCGGTGGCGTAAAGCCCGGTACGGTCTATGGTGAGACAGATGAGTTTGGTTATAATATTGTGCGAGACCCCGTGCACGTAAATGATTTTCATGCAACTGTATTGCATCTTATGGGGCTTAATCACGAGCAGCTCACATTTAAGCATCTGGGGCGAAGATACCGCTTAACCGATGTGGCCGGGAAAGTGGTGAATGGCATTTTAGCATAATGGATTCATGGAGCGTTTAAGTCGTGTAGTCCTCAACCTGATTTTCTGCATTCAGGTCTTCTTGCTTTTCTTATTATTTGCTGAAAATCGAATCGACCTTCCAGCCTGGTTACAAGTTGCAGGCCGAATGCACCCACTAGTCTTGCATCTCCCTATTGGTGCAATAGTCTTTCTTGTTGTACTGATGCTCGTGCAAAAAGATAATGACAAAGTTGTTACACATCATGTAATTCACATTGGGCTATTGTTGACCTCCCTTTCGGCTTCCGCTGCAGCGCTCTTTGGTTTTTTTTTAAGCCTTCAAAGTGACTATGGTCCAGAGGTATTAGCGCGACATAAAATCAGCGGGGTTTTGCTGAGCTTTCTTTGCTATGCAGCGCTTTTGTTGCACAATGCAGCTAAAAAAAAATCTATATTCTTTGGCATAGGTATCCTTTCTTGTTTGGTGCTGGTTTTTACAGGGCATACTGGCGCTGTGTTGACGCATGGCGATAATTTCCTGTTAGCACCTATTTCCAAATCGAAAATTGTTTTGACAGCTGATAATGCTTCTGTTTATAAATACGCTGTCGAGCCAATCCTGGAGAGAAAGTGTTTCACATGCCATAATGAATCCAAAGCCAAAGGCGGATTAATCATGACTTCTGTCGATAAGTTTAAAGCCGGTGGAGAGAATGGGAAGCCATGGGTTGAAGGAGATCCTTCCGCCAGCCGAATGATTAAGGCATTTTATCTTCCCCTCAGCGAGGAGGCACATATGCCGCCGGACGGAAAGCCACAACTTACCCGAATTGAAATTGCAGCCTTAAAGGCATGGATAAAATCCGGCGCTGATTTTGAAAAAAAATTGAGTCAATTTGATGATGGAGATTCTTTGAAATCCATGGTGGCTGCTATCGTTGCTGCACAACCCCCACCTCCTGTAGAGGAGCAGTACACATTTGAAGCTGCTTCAGAGTACGTTGTCAAAAATCTGAATACGCCATTTCGAACGGTCCTTCCGTTGTATCAAAATAGTCCTGCCCTGCAAGTGGATTTTTTTGTTCGGAAATCTTTTGAAAAAAAGGCGTTGGACGAGCTGAGCGTTATTAAAGATCAACTTGTCGTTTTGAATCTTTCCAAGATGCCTGTTGAAGATAAAGATTTGTCGACAATTAAATTATTTGTAAATCTGGAGTACCTGAATCTTAATTTTTCAGCCATTAAAGGTGATGGCCTGGCAGAACTTGGAGGTTTGAAAAACCTAAAATCTATTGCCCTTGCTGGCACAGCGATAGGAGCAGGCAGTCTGGGTTATATTTTGTCATTACCCAACCTTCGCGATGTCTTTGTATGGAGTACAAAAATATCCGATACTCAGCTTGACTCTCTTTCTACCTTGTATCCGAAGGTTTCGATTATCAATAGCCAATTTAATGATGAGTCAATATTAAAATTAAGTAAACCGATTTTGGACAATGAAGGCGTGGTGCAAAGCAATGCGGACATCAGGCTAAAGCATCCTATGCCCGGTGTTGCAATCCGTTATACATTGGACGGTTCAGAGCCGGATACGTTAAAGGGGTTGGTTTATGATCACCCGCTTAAGTTCAGTGAGACTACGGTAATCAAAGCACGGGCCTGCAAGGAATCCTGGTATTGCAGCGGGGTGTATGAAGTAACCTGTTTCGTTGCGGGATTAAATCCAACACAGGTCGAATTGCTCACGCAGCCCGATCCGCGGTATAGGGGCCAGGGGCAGGCGAGTCTGGTGGATAGAAGAAAAGGTGTGCCTGATGTGTTGCAAGAACCTTCATGGCTAGGATATCGCAATGAACCTTTTGTGGCTGGAATCTCCTTTGCAGGGCAAACTGCTACGGTAAAGCAGATCGTACTTAGCTATGGAAAAAATATTGGGGCTTTCTGTTTCCCACCTGAAGAAGTTGAAGTATGGGCAGGTGAGAACAAAAATGAGCTAAGGTTAATTAAAAGATTAAAGCCTGACCAACCAGCAGGAAATGAGCCGCAGGGTGTTCGAGCCTTGTTCATACCTCTTGAACCGGCTTCGTATTCGTATTATAAAGTGGTTGCCAAACCCGTCGCCAAATTGCCCGCATGGCATAACGGAAAAGGGCAGAAGGGTTGGGTATTTATTGACGAGATCTTCGTCTACTAAGTTAGGTCCGCCGAATAGGAGGAATTATACCTGGATTATCCCAATGCCTGTTTGTATATTCTCAGAGCCCGATCACGCGCATATTTGTGATCTACAATAGGGGCAGGGTATTCCGGGTTATTGTGCTCCGGAACCCACTTGTTGATGTATGACAGCTGTGGATCAAACTTTTCGGTTTGCAGTTTCGGATTGAATATCCTGAAGTAGGGTGCTGCGTCACACCCAGCGCCTGAAGCCCACTGCCAGCCACCATTATTCGCAGCAAGGTCGTAATCCAGTAATTTCTGGGCAAAGTACGCTTCTCCCCAGCGCCAGTCTATCAATAGATGTTTTGTGAGAAAGCTGGCAACAATCATACGCACACGGTTGTGCATGAAACCGGTTGCGTTCAACTCCCGCATGCCGGCGTCCACAATCGGGTAACCCGTTCTTCCTTCACACCAGGCATTAAATTCTTCAGGATCATTTCTCCACGCTATCCTATCGTAAGCAGGCTTAAAGGCTTTTGTTTCAACGTGCGGAAAATGCCAGAGTATCATATGATAGAAATCACGCCAAATCAGTTCGTTAAGCCAGACTTCATTCTGTTGAATGGCAAGACGCGCCAATTTCCTGATACTGATTGTCCCGAAACGAATATGAACGCTTAATTGCGTTGTACCTTGAATGGCTGGAAAATTACGGGTCTTGTCATAATGCTCAACTATTGATTTGCTAACAATGCGGTTGGGAAAAGTAATTTCGGACTTCTCAAAGCCAATATCCTTAAGGGATGGAAATGGTATTGGATCAACTTGTTTTAAATGTGCGAAATATTTTTCTGTGGGATAATTTTTTAAATGGAATTTGGTGCATTTGGATTTCCATTTTCTGCAGTACGGCGTGAAAACAGTGTAGGGCTTCCCGTCATCTTTTAATATCTCGTTGCATTCAAAGATTACATGATCCTTGAATATCTTTAATGTGGAGCCTCGCTGCACAAGAATCGCATTGATATCCTGATCACGTTGCAGGGCATACGGCTCATAATCATGGTTGGTGTAAACCGCTTTAGGGCTTATTATTTTGAAAAATTCCCGTGGATTCCCATGGAAAACCAGAAGTGAACTTCCTATTTCTTCCAATTGAGACTTTAGCGATCTTAGTGATTGGTGAATGAACGTTACCCGGCTATCTTTTTTATCTTCCAGTTTTCCCAGGATTTCAGTATCGAAGATAAATAGGGGAAGAACATTTTTGTTTTCCTGCAACGCGTGATACATGCCGGCGTTATCGGAAAGACGCAAGTCTCTTCTAAACCAAAATACTGTCGTGGTCGGACTAACGAGGGCGTCCGCGTTCTTGAGATTGAAGGCTTTCAATTTCCTTTTCCAGTTTGTCGATCATTTCCATTTTCAATGCATATGCCTTCAAATCCCCCGAACGCTGCGTATGCATGGCTTCTTCCAATAACTTCTTGCGCTTATCCTCAAGTTTCTTAACCGGGTTGTTCTTAAAAAATGAAAACATAATTGTTCTTTATACCTTAAAACACATAAGGCGCGGGGATGTTATTGGATATTGTGCATGTCGCGTAAATAGGTTGGCAGAAGCTAATGGCCTGTCCCTATGCGCCATAGGAGGACCGATTCGTAATTCGCTAACCTTTTGACCTGATATTCACCCGGTTTTGGCGGTATGATATAGAGACCACTGACACGTGGCGATTGCTATTATTGTTGAAATGCACCGTTAACCAGACGCCAAACCCGAAGCGGATTATTGGTTTTCAGCTCGTCAGGAAGGAGGTTTTCCGGAAAATTCTGATAACTCACCGGCCGGGTGAACCGATAAATCGCGGCCGTCCCCACAGAAGTACTTCGGGAATCTGTTGTTGCGGGGAATGGTCCGCCATGCATCATGGCGTGACAAACTTCAACGCCAGTAGGAAAGCCGTTGATAATTAGGCGTCCCACTTTTTGTTCTAATAATTCAAGCAAGTCAGCATATTCGGTTAGCTCTTCAGGAGTTCCGTGCACAGTTGCCGTCAGGTGACCTTCCAGGTTCTGCGCAATGTGCAATAGCTCTTCCTTGCTTTGCGTTTCGACCAGTACGCTGGCTGGCCCGAATATCTCTTCTGATAATTCCGGGTTTGCATCAACCGCTTGTCCATTTGTTTCGAATAATACAGGCTTGACAGCCGTAAAGCCACCGCCTTCGTCTCCTTCTGCCATCACCGTTACACTTTCTTTTTCCAGGTGTTTTGCAACGCCCTTGTGGTAAGCATCCTGAATTCCTTTGGTGAGCATAACCCCACCTTTTGCATGCCGGAACTCTTTTGATAAATCACTTTTGAAACCCTGCGACGCTCCGGACTGGTTAATAATCATCATCCCTGGATTTGTACAGAATTGGCCTACGCCCAATGTTACTGATGCGGCAAATTGCTGGGCTATTAAAGCACCTTTTTCCTGCATAATCTTAGGTAATATAAAGACTGGATTGGTGCTGCCCATTTCAGCGTAGACGGGAATAGGCACAGGCCTTTTGACAGCCAAGTTAAAAAGTGCCATTCCACCCTGATACGATCCTGTAAAGCCAATAGCCTTTATAACTGGATGCTGAACCAACGCTGAACCGATAACAGTACCGCTTCCGTGAAGCAGCGAAAATACTCCTTCTGGCATCTTTGATTTCAATGCAGCCTGCTGAATAGCGCTGCCCACCAGCTCAGAAGTACCAGGATGCGCAGAATGGGCTTTTACAATGACAGGGCATCCTGCTGCAAGGGCGGAAGCTGTGTCACCTCCGGCCACTGAAAAGGCCAATGGGAAATTGCTTGCACCAAATACACCCACAGGACCGAGTGCCCGGTGCATCATTCTTATATCCACCTTCGGCAGCGGCTGGCGGTCGGGTATCGCTGTCTCGATGCGTGCATTTACCCATGATCCGTCCCTCAAAAGCTGCGCAAAAAGTCGCAACTGACCAGTTGTTCTCCCTCTTTCGCCCGCAATTCTACCTGCAGGTAAACCAGTTTCAGCGGTTGCGATATTGATTAGATCATCGCCCAGGTTGTCGATCTCTTCAGCAATTTTTTCAAGGAATAGGGCTTTTTCTGTTCCCGACTTCTGCCTGTACACCTGAAATGCTATTTGGGCTTTATGTGCGGCCTGATCCAACTCTGCTAGAGTTGCGGCATGGAACTGGGTGGGCAATTTCTCGCCCGTTGTCGGATTCAAGCTTTGAAATACAGTTGACCCTTCAGCAGAGAAGGTAAGTCCGATAATTTGTTTGCCTGTTAAATTCATCAGTCAAGTGGTTTTTGTGTAACAGTGTTGATGAGCGTTCCAATATTATCAATTGTAATCCTGATTTCATCACCTACCTGCAATGTAAAATCATTCGGGGGAACAAGGCCTGTTCCTGTCATCAGAAACACGCCGTGCGTGAAGGAGGTTTCACGAAATAGATAGCCGATTAATTCCGTGTGTGACCGTTTCATTCGGTTGATTCCGATGCTTCCCGAGAACATGTTTAGCCCATTTCTCAAAATTGACAAGTGGATTTGCGTGTCTGGGTCTATGGCCTGTGAGGGCACGTATAAACACGGGCCAATTGCTGCTGCGCCGTCATAACTTTTGGCTTGCGGTAAATACAACGGATTTTCGCCTTCAATATCCCGCGAACTCATGTCGTTGCCGCAGGTGTAACCTACAATCTTACCATTCGTTGTGGCAAAAAGTGTTAGTTCGGGTTCAGGAACATTCCAGTTGGAATCGCGGCGAATTAATACGTTGTCGCCAGAGCCAACAGTCCTGGCCGCGGTGGCTTTAAAGAAAAGCTCCGGGCGATCTGCATCGTATACGCGGGCGTAAAAATCACCACCACCTGCATCTTTGGATTCATCCATCCGGGCTTCTCTGCTTTTCATATAGGTAACGCCTGAAGCCCAGACTTCCTGTTGGTGGATGGGTGGTAATAAATACTTGTCCAGCTTTTGCCTTAGTGCAGGATCAGGCGTAAGATGTTGTAGCTCAGTTGAAACTGATTGGTATAAATCGTCACGATTGATATATCCGTCCCAGTCTTTCTGAGCCGAAATAAAGAAATTAGCATCGGACTCAATAATAATGCCCTGCTGTGTTCTGTATATTTTCATAGTCAGTCTCTTTTTCGATCGATTGTGTTGTAGTCTGCTACTCAGTAAGACTCGTATCATACAAAGGAACGTGGTAAAACGCAACAGTCATTGTGAAATATTATTCATTTCCGCCAAATAGCATCGCATTTCGATGATACACATTCGATGGACAGCGCACACATTGGTAAGATAAACAGTTCGGTTGCACCTCCCGCGGGGATTGGCAAGGTATGATGAGCATAGCCGAAGGGAATATTGTGTTTCTCCTTATTGCCAGGATGGAGGTCACAATGACAATTGGAGAGAGAAGAATATTCAGGCAGCGATAACGCTTAATTCAGGATGGCTTAGAATCAACTTGAACCATTCAGTATACGCTTCAGGAGACTGTTCGATATCGATTCTCAGGGACTGCAGATTCATGAATTTCCATTCGTCTACTTCATCCTTGTTAATGACGGGTATGCCATCAAAAGCACCTATGAAGACATGATCGTATTCATGCTCGACAAGGTCATGGTCTAGATCTGTTTTGTAAACAAACTTGAAGGCGAACTCTGGTTGAAGGTCAATGCCCATTTCCTGCATTAGCCTTCTCCGCGATGCGTCCTTAGTCGATTCATCAGGAGAAGGGTGACTGCAACAGGTATTGGTCCATAAGCCCCCGCTGTGATATTTCTTTTTGGCTCGCTTCTGGAGCAGGACTTCACCTCTCGAATTGAATAAAATAACTGAAAAGGCGCGGTGCAAAACACCCTTTCGATGGGCTTCCATTTTTTCCATCGTGCCAATCGCGTTGTCGTTCTCGTCTACAAGAATAATTTCATCCATCAGATCAAATTCAGTTGATGTTTTACAAATGAATAAGCCAGAAGCCTCGCCTTGTGTCTTTTTCGGATGCTGATTCGTTTACTCAATATAAGATCTGTTGGAGTATTCTGAATTTTTCTAAACAGCGCGAGATAATAAACATAAGCTACATACACGCCAAACTTCGCTGAACGTGGCAACAGTTTTATGCCTTTGTACCCTTCATCAAAATCAGCTTTTATGTTTTCTTCAATTGATTTCTTGGTCTGTTCATTAAACTGATCCATCTCTATTCCAGGGAAATAAGTTCTACCGAGTCCAACGTAGTCCGCCTGGAGGTCCCGAAGAAAGTTTATCTTTTGAAATGCTGAACCCAAACTCATGGCAAAAGGCTTGAGGGTTTCATACATTTCCTTTTTGCCTTTGCAAAATACGCGAAGACACATAAGACCAACCACTTCCGCGGATCCCAATATGTATTCCTTAAATGAATCCGGATCGTAGCTTATTTTGGAAAGGTCCATTTCCATGCTTTTCAGAAACTGTTCAATCAGCGAATCCTCAATGTGGTAACGATTTACAGTGAATTGAAAACTATTAAGGATCGGATTCAGACTGATATTATCCTGTATGGATCGGTAGGTCTCTTCCTTGAATCGAGCGAGAAGTTTTTCCTTATCAAAACCATGAAAAGAATCCACGATTTCGTCAGCAAATCGTACGAAACCGTAAATTGAGTAGATTGGATCGCGCAATTGTTTTTCAAGGCATCGTATGCCCAGGGAAAAAGACGTGCTGTAGGCCCTTGTGGTCATTCGGCTGCATCGGATAGAAACCTTGTCAAACAATTCCTTCATGCGATTATCAAGTTAAGAATTCCTGATGTTTTTTAATAAGCTCTTTCGCTACAACCTCTCCAGAAATGATAGAGGGTGGAACTCCTGGGCCGGGAACGGTTAACTGACCTGTATAAAATAGGTTTTTCACTTTCTTATTTATTATTGACGGCTTGCGGTTAGCGGTCTGCAAAAGTGTATTCGCAAGTCCGTAGGCATTTCCTTTAAAGGCATTGTAGTCGTTTATGAAATCGTTGTGGGCATAACTTCTCTTAAACACGATATGATCCCGAATGTTTTGCCCAATCAGGCTTTCAAGCCTTTTTATAACCATTTCAAAGTATTTTTCGCGAATGGGTTCGCTGTCAACCAAACCCGGTGCGACGGGAATCAGAATGAATACATTTTCAAATCCTGCAGGCGCTACTGAGGGGTCCGTTTTGGACGGGCAGGACACATAGAATTGAGGTGCTGTTGGCCATTCTGGATGGTCGTATATTTCCGCCGCGTGTTTCTGAAAATCCTCATCGAAAAACAGGGTATGATGTAAAATATTGTCAATTTTCTTGTCAATACCCAGGTAGAAGATCAGACTGGAAGGCGCCATCACTCTTTTTTGCCAGTAGTCTTCAGAGTACCGACGATGTGAGGAAGGCAATAAATGCTGCTCCACGTGATGGTAATCTGCCGAGGCAATAACATAATCGAAAGATTGAAAGGAGCCATTGACTATTAGACCTTTTGCTTTGGTTGAATTCAGATCAAGTCTCTGGACATTGCTATTGAGCGTAAATTGAACACCAAGTGATTGCGCCAGCGAAATCATACCTTCAATAACCTTGTGCATCCCACCCATAGGATACCATGTCCCCAGTGCCATGTCAGCGTAATTCATTAAACTGTACAACGCAGGAGTTTTTTCAGGTTTGGCCCCCAGGAAGAGAACGGGGAATTCCAGTAGCTGAACCAACCTTGGAGACTTGAAAAATTTTCTAATGTAAGTTGAAATGGACTCAAATACGTGTAGCTTGAAAACACCCTTTAGCAGTTCAATATCCAAGAACTCAGTAACGGAGAGGCCAGGCTTATACACAAGATCCTGCATGCCAATCTCATATTTGAACTTTCCTTCTTCAATAAATTTCAATAAATGTGTACTGCTGCCAGGTTCGAGGGAATCGAACATGTCGCATAGATTTTGGATGCCTGCAGGAACGTCCAGTTTTTCGGTATTGGAATAGACAACGCGGTAGGAGGGATTAAGTCTAATCAGGTCATAATAGTCTGAGGGGTGTTTCCCGAACTTACCAAAAAAAGTTTCGAATACATCTGGCATCCAGTACCAGCTGGGACCCATGTCGAATGTAAATCCCTGTGCTTCGAATTTTCTGGCCCTGCCGCCAGGCGAATCATTTTTTTCAAAAACCGTAACATCAAATCCTTCCTTTGCCAGGAAGCACGAAGCTGAAAGTCCTGAAAAACCAGATCCGATTACTGCAATCCGCGTCATCGCATAGCTTGTGAAAGTTCCCGGGAAAGTTAATCAATAACCCTGTAAACTCTTCTGTATCTCTTTTCGTGCATGGAAGATCCTGTTCTTCACTGTTCCAATTGGAATGTTAAGGTGCTCTGCAATTTCGTGGTACTTGTAACCAGTAGTGTGCATCTTGAACGGCGTAAGGAGTTCATCCCTGAGATTGTTCACATTTCTCCAGATTTCCTTAAACTCCATGCTCTCCTGTGGACGATTGAAGGTATGTGGTTCCTCCACATTCAAAAAGTATAAGTCTTTTGTGTTGTCATTCGAAGTTCGTGCGCGTTTGTTTTTGCGATAGTTGTTGATGAATGTGTTGCGCATGATCGTAAAAAGCCATCCTTTTAAATTTGTGTCTTCCCGGAATTTGTCGCGATAGGTGAGGGCCTTCAGGATTGTGTCTTGTACCAGATCGAGCGACTCATCGCGGTCGTTGGTGAACCTGCTCGTGAAGTTCTGCAAGGTACTTCTCATACCAGCGATCTCATGGGTGAATTCTATTGCGGTCATACTTAAAGTGTTTATTGTTATACATTAAATAATGAACAAATATAACAACCTTAATCAAATAACAGCATAAATGTTTAAATTTTTATTAAAAAAGATAAACAAAAATAATGATGCGTTTTGGCGCTCACAATGCGCAAATTCACTGTTTCGTATTGGCTTGGAGCAAAGCTGAGAGCTCCAATGCTGTAGAAAAGGGTTGAATATTGCCAAATGGCATGCCCTTGTAGCGCTCAACCTGGTATCCTGAAATCAGGATGGGTATGGTGGGAAAATCCTTTCTGAGCCTGTCGAAGTAGCCTTCAACGGGGTCTTTCGGTGTAGTCGTAACGGAAGTTATCAGGTAATCAGGTCGATGCTCCTTATAAACTGAGACCAGATCCGCATGTGGCACATTCTGGCCCAGGTAGTATGTTCGAAAGCCTGCGTTTCGGGCAATAAAGTTGTAGAACAAAAGTCCGAGTTCATGCAATTCTCCTTCTGGCAGGTAGAGCAGGATTCTTTTTGCCGTTTTCGGGGGAATGGGTAAGCCATCAATGGCAACAATGATTTTTTGCCGGATTAGATTAACAATAAAGTGCTCATGCGCTGGCGTAATATTTTGCGTCAGCCAGAGGACACCAATTTTTTCCAGAAAAGGATAGATAATCTCAGTGATCGTTTTGAAAAAGCCGTTGCGCAGTATTAGATTGCTCAAAATTTTCTCAAACGCTTCCTCATCAATATCGATCATGGCGACAACCAATTGATCAATATGAATAAGAGCTTCATTTTTCACATTACTGATCTGCATGACCTGCTGATTGATATCATTCGTCGTCATGTCGGCTATTTTTGAAATCTTAATGCCGCAATTATTAAGTAATGAAACGTTCATTATTTTTTTCAGGTCTGCATCGGAATAAAAGCGGATGTTGGTAGCCGTTCTGGATGGAGAAATAATATTGTGACGTTTCTCCCAAATCCTGATCGTATGGGCCTTTATGCCGGAAAGCTGCTCGAGTTCTTTGATTGAATACTTACCCATTCTGGTGTTTAACCTCGTTTAACACGTTCAACCACGAATTGTTTTATTGCATACATGGAAATCATACTTTTAGTTAATGGACACAAAGGAGATGCATTTAAAAATAGGCAAAGATTGGTTTGCTTCAATGAATTGGAGTCCATTTCCTTTCCAGCTCAATACCTGGCGGGCTTATCTTGAAGGGCACAATGGTTTGGTGAATGCACCTACCGGAAGCGGAAAAACGTATTCTTTGCTGATTCCGGTTTTATTGGAATTCATAAGGAATAATCCGGACTTTAAAACACAGGCTAACAGCGGCCTTCAGGTCATTTGGATTACACCCATAAGGGCATTGTCAAAGGAAATTGAGTTGTCTGCAATTCGGGCGATTGATGGACTTGGGCTACCCTGGCGCGTAGGTGTTCGATCCGGTGACACATCGTTGAAGGAACGTGCTAAGCAAAGGGAGAAACCACCAGAATTACTGATCACGACGCCGGAGAGTTTACATCTCCTGCTTGCGCAAAAAGGATATCCGGAATTTTTCAAAAAACTCAAATCTATTGTCGCTGATGAATGGCATGAACTTATGGGCTCCAAGCGTGGTGTACAAGTTGAACTCGCAATTTCGAGATTAAAAACAATATCATCGGCACTTAAGATTTGGGGCATATCGGCAACGATTGGCAACATGGACCAGGCGCTTGAGGCCCTTTTGGGTAATTATTTTCAGGAACAAAAATACCGCGTGATTAAAGCGGACCTTGAAAAAAGAATTGAAGTCATATCAATTTTGCCGGATTCGTTGGAACGCATGCCATGGTCAGGTCACCTTGGTATTCAACTCCTTGAAAAGGTCATTGAAATCGTGAAAGCAAGCACAAGCACATTGATTTTTACGAACACGAGGTCTTTTGCTGAAATCTGGTACCACAAGATGCTGGACAGCGCTCCGGAGCTCTCCGGCTTAATGGCCATGCACCATGGGTCTATCAGCCAGGAATTGCGCAGTTGGGTGGAAGAGCAGCTGCACGAAGGAAAACTAAAAGCAGTGGTATGTACTTCCAGCCTTGATCTGGGGGTTGATTTCCGCCCAGTGGAAACAGTGATTCAGGTAGGTGGGCCAAAAGGTGTTGCCCGGTTTTTGCAGCGCGCTGGCCGCAGTGGTCATCAACCTGGGGCAGTAAGCAGAATATATTTTGTGCCTACGCATGCACTCGAATTAATAGAAGCGGCCGCCATACGTGAGGCTATTGAGAAAAAAGTTGTCGAAGACAGGTTCCCTTATCTGAGATCTTTTGATGTGTTGATCCAATACCTTATCACGCTAGCCGTGTCCGAGGGATTTGAAGCTGATCAACTATTTCGGGAGGTGAAAACAACTTTTGCATATGCGACCATATCGGAGGAGGAGTGGTATTGGGTCCTTAATTTTATTACGACGGGCGGGGACTCGCTTCAGGCGTACAATGAATATCGGAAGGTAACAATTCACGATGGTATCTACAGGGTTGAGAATCGCGCCATCTCCATGCGGCACAGATTATCAGTGGGAACCATCGTGGGCGATAGCTCACTTTTTGTACGATTCCTGTCGGGGAAGTACCTCGGCACGATTGAAGAGTATTTTATTTCACGACTAAGTCCGGGGGATGTGTTTTGGTTTGCAGGAAGGAACCTGGAACTGGTTCGAATAAAGGAAATGGAAGTGCAAGTAAGAAAGTCTAATAAGAAATCGGGTGCCGTACCTTCATGGCAAGGTGGGCGCATGCCGTTATCATCACAAATGAGTGAGATGATTCGAATTAAGCTCGATGAAGTGGTCCGGGGGAAAGAAAAGGATGTTGAGTTGGTTTTCTTGAAGCCGCTTTTCGATTTGCAGCGGGAGCGATCCATTTTACCGGGGAAACAGGAATTCCTGGTTGAGTACTTTCAAACCAATGAGGGGTACCATGTGGTGATGTACCCTTTTGAAGGGCGGTTTGTGCATGAAGGTATCGCGGCGCTGATGGCCTATCGTATTGCACAGATTCAGCCACTGACATTCTCCATAGCGATGAATGATTATGGATTTGAATTGTTGTCGGACCAGCCCATTCCCATAGAAGAAGCTATTGAGACCAACGTGCTGGGTGTCGATGACTTGTTTAAGGATATTCAGGCCAGCATTAACGCCACTGAAATGGCGCGCAGGAAATTTCGGGATATTGCTGCCATTTCCGGCCTGGTTTTTAAAGGATATCCCGGCAAACCTGTGAAGGATAAACACCTGCAATCTACTTCACAGCTTTTTTTCAATGTGTTTCATGACTATGATGCGCATAACCTGTTATTACAACAGGCATTTGAAGAAGTAATGGATTTTCAATTGGAGGAGGCACGGCTGCGGACCGCCCTGGAGAGGATTGCTACGCAAAAGATAATTGTTACTTACCCGGAAAAGCCAACCCCGTTTGCATTTCCTATCATGGTAGACCGCCTTCGTGAGAAGCTTACTTCAGAGAAGTTAGCGGATCGGATTAAGCGGATGGCAGTACAGTATGATGAATAGTCGGCGTTGAGATTTCTGCTGCACACCTTAAAAAATAGCCCGGAACATCAAGAACAAAGTTCCAGCCATAACCATAACCACAGGCAGCGTGAGAAACCATGCGATTAAAATATTGCGGACAGTATCAGGCTGAAGATTTTTAACACCCTTGTTTGCAACCATGCTACCAGCAATACCAGAGGAAAGAACGTGCGTTGTACTAACAGGTAAACCAAAGTAGGAAGAGAGTCCGATAGTACTGGCTGCTACAAGTTCAGCGCTTGCGCCTTGCGCATACGTGAGGTGCTCTTTTCCAATCTTTTCGCCGACTGTCTTCACGATGCGCTTCCAGCCGATCATCGTACCCAGACCCAAAGAAATTGAAATCATCAGCAATACCCAATTAGGTGCGTAGTCAGTCGCCTTTCGCACTTCCTTCAAATCAGCAGCCAATGCGCCTTTTGCATGCTCGCTGAGCGTTACATCTTCCTTCTTGACGATATCATTTATGGCGCGATACATCATCATGATGTCTTTTCGTACAAGGAATCGTTCGCTTTTTGGAATGGCACTGATTTCCCGGAGGCCTGAAAAACGTTTTTGAAGCCTTTGGTTCATGACAGCAGCATCCAAAAGCAATACCCTATCAGTTGCAGATAAATGTGAAGAATCTATAGAGGTTATTGCATGATCAATGCGGGTTAAGGATCCTGAAATTTTATCGGGCAAGAGTGATTGGTTCAATGCGAAATAAGCTGGGACAATGCCAATGAGTATGAGCATCACTAATCCAACACCCTTTTGGCCATCGTTTGATCCATGGAAAAAACTAACCAGGGTGCAGGTAATGATAAGAATCCCGCGAATCCACGTCGGGGGTGGGCTGTTCTTTTTTGGCTCTTTAAACAGGCTGTCTCCATAGGAAGTTTTTTTTGTAGTGGTCCGTATAACATACATCAGAATAATTGTCATGGAGAAGCCAAACAATGGCGAGACTAACAATGACATTCCGATTTCTTGAGCTTTTCCCCAATTTACCGCTTCACCTGCAGATCCGGGCAATAGCGAATAGGCTAGTCCGACACCGAGGATAGAGCCAATAAGCGTATGCGAGCTTGAGCAGGGAATTCCCAAATACCATGTTAACAGGTTCCAGAAAATCGCGGTAAGCAGCAGTGCCAAGACCATTGCAATACTGTGTGCAATGTTTTGGTCGACCAATGTTTCTACCGGAAGCAGGTTGATAATACCCACAGCCACGGCAATACCACCGGCAAAAACGCCTAAAAAATTCCAGAATCCAGACCATATTACGGCAATCCAGGGTCTGAGAGAATTGGTATAAATCACCGTTGCTACGGCGTTGGCTGTATCGTGAAAGCCATTTACAAATTCAAAGGAGCAAGCAGCGAAGAGACAAACAATAAGGAGGGCCGAGTATGCAAAATCTAATTCGAACATAAACCGTTAATTCGGTGTGCAATCTAACCTAAATAGGATGTGTAATATTAATTTTGCACTAACTTTTTTCCTCATGAAATTAATGGAAATTCTAAGCAATTGGTTTTCAAGTCCTTGTTATGTATATAGTATTGATTCACAACTGAAATAGATTGCCACATTATGCATGTAGTGGTTTTTAGTGAACAGCTTGAATTGTTCCCCCAAAAGGCGGTTTTCTGGAAGAGAAAAGGGATACTATTTTTAGCTGATTTGCATTTGGGAAAAATCAATCACTTCCGCAAATCGGGTATTGCTGTGCCAGCTAAAGCAAATGATAAAAACCTTGAAGGTATAGTCGAACTAATAAACTTAACAGCCCCAAAACGGGTTATATGTCTCGGAGATTTGTTTCACAGTCATTACAACCCGGAGTGGGAAGTGTTTGGAGAACTCGTTAGTCATTTCAGCAATACATCTTTTGAACTTGTGCTGGGCAATCATGACATCATGAGTGATCAGCAATACAGGCGAAAGGGGATTGCAGTGCATGAAGCGCTTTGCATTGAACCTTTTATATTCACGCATCATCCAAGAACTGAAGTTGATGTAAATTTGTATAATCTTGCAGGGCATCTTCATCCGGGTGTGAGAATGACTGGAAAAGCCAGGCAATCCGTAACGTTACCTTGTTTCTATTTTGGCAAGCACGCTGGTTTGTTACCGGCGTTTGGAACGTTTACCGGCTTAGCGCGAATTCATCCCGGGAAGGAAGATAAAGTATTTGTTATCGTTGAAGATAAAATTATCGCAGTTCATCCAAATTGACAGGCACATATGCAATACGCAAGCGTAATGCTATCAATATTTTTCATCATTTCTTCAATCCATGTCTTCGCGCAGGACACAACCCGCATTTCATTACTCTTTGCCGGAGATATAATGGGACACGATTCTCAGATTGCGTCGGCGTATAGCCCGACAACCGACACATACGATTATACGAGTTGCTTTCAATTCATAAAGCCTTATGTTGCATCTGCGGATGTTTCTATTGCAAATTTGGAGGTAACCCTTGCTGGTCCTCCTTATAAAGGCTATCCTCAGTTCAGTTCCCCGGATGCATTGGCATTGGCCCTGAAAGCCATTGGATTTGACGCGCTGGTCACTGCAAATAATCATTGCGTTGATCGGGGTAAGCCAGGGTTAGAACGGACTATTGCCATGTTGGATAGTTTTGAGATTGCGCATACAGGAACTTTTGTCGATACAGTATCGTGGTTGAATGATTCTCCTTTAATAATTGAAAAAAATGGATTCATGCTGGCGCTCCTGAATTATACTTACGGTACAAACGGACTTGCTGTACCTAAATCCAGCATCGTGAATCTGCTGGATACTGTAGCCTTGAAGCGGGATATTGCCAGGGCAAAAAAACTAAACCCCGACGCAATTATCGTCTTTACGCATTGGGGCATCGAGTACGAAAGCTTGCCCTCCAAAAGGGAAAAGGATCTGACAGCGTTTTGCTTTCAGCAAGGGGTGCGGTTGGTCATTGGGTCTCATCCGCACGTTTTGCAGCCCATGGAATGGAAGAGGGAATCAAATCAATTTGTAGCTTATTCCCTTGGCAACTTTGTGTCGGGTCAACGCAAGCGATATACAGATGGAGGCGCTTTGGCTTACGTGGAACTTCAAAAAGTACAGTACAGGCCCGACAGCGCCGTAACTACTATTGATAGTGCAGGCTATTACCTGGACTGGGTGTACAGAACCCTCGACAAGGATTATTACGTGCTTCCTGCTGCAAAGGTTGAAAATGATAGCATAAGTTTTATTGCAGATGCGTCATCACGCGCGGCATTCAAAACATTCGCGGAAGACTCCAGGCTGCTTTATCAAAAATATAATCAAAACGTTTTGGAAATGACCAACCTTCCCAAGTCCTACGTGGTCAAGCCAAAGAATGAAGACTTATAATAACGCTATTCGAATCTTCCCCGACTATTGGAGTACCTTCATTCAAAAATGAGTCTTGCATATTGGGTTCTATAAGAATCCTGGCGAAGCTGCGGACCAAATTCCAAAATCATCTCCGCTTTCTTTTCTTCTGCCTTCCACCCTGACCAGAGTTAAACATCAGCCCGATTGAAAATTCCAATCCGGTCAAGTCAATTTTGGCATCCGGATATTCAGTGGGTTTGGTTTCCAGAGAAGCATTGCCACCCGTATAACTTCCTGTAAGCGGGAACCCGGATTGACCCATCAGGTAATTAGTCTCTATAGATACGCCTACCTGTTGTGTAACGTACACCGTTAGTTCCACTCCAGCATGATACCCCCATCCGGGCTTGTTCTTATAGGTGAACTCACTATTCACAACCTCCCAACCCTCGTATTCTCGAATGGCCCTATCAAGGTTTCCATAATTGATTTTTTGACTGAAACCATAAAATCCAAAAACACCACCTTTAATAGCAAATGATGCAGGTGATCCCTTGAATTCAAGGACCAACTCGGCAGGTACCAGGATGGTGAAGTTTGGGCCTACCAGGGCATCTTTGGTTTCAAAGGGAAGGTCTTTTACATTTAGTCCCGACATCCGATACAACGAGGCGCCAGTTTCCAGCGCCAGAAAGCGGTTCAGGTCTACACCGAGACCACGTATTGAAAACGGACTGATAGGGGTAGAGAAGTATCCATTCTTTGGTATAAAATAGGAAAAGGATAATCCGAATTCCTGGGCGCAAGCCGTGGAACTTACTATCAAAAAGAAAAACAGCGCTTTAATGTATTTCATAACCTCGCACTTTAATTAATCCATGCAAGGTAGGTATTACTCCGGCTTTCAATAAATAACGTACTGCGTTCTGATGTTAAAATCGGAAATTAAATTTGCACTGATCCGGTGTTCTTCATTAGTGGAATACCCTAATGCCTGTGAAAAACCTGAAAAAAATTAGCATAATAATGTTATCTCAGTTATAGTGACCGTGCAAACGCAGCGTGAAATATAGCGATGTTGAATTTCCCGAATTAAGTATCGCGTGCTAATTTTCTGCTGCCATATAATTTACTGACGATAGCAATAGCGGATGGTAACCTCAGGAATTTCTGTTAACATTAAGGCGTAAACACAAACCTTATGTTCTTCAATCGCTGTTTTTTTCTCGTCCTTTTGCTGGCATTCTTTTCGTGCGGCAAGAAAAAATTATCCGCTGATATGGTAATTCTCGGCGGTAAGATTTACACCGTTACGGATTCAACACCAGTTGTTGAGGCTGTGGCAGTACTGGAAGATAAAGTTGTATTTGCCGGTACTGAAGAAGAGGCGCGTAATTTTATCGTCGATGAGACTACCGTAGTTGATTTGCATGGGGAAATTATGACACCGGGATTTATAGAAGGTCATGGTCACTTGATGGGTGTTGGTTACAATGAACTTAACCTTGACCTAATGAATGTAAAGGACTACGATGAAATAATCGACAACGTAAGGCAAGCGGTCAGCAAAACCAAACCAGGGCAATGGATCGTTGGAAGAGGTTGGCATCAGGATAAATGGGATGCAAAACCTGATATAATGATGAAGGGCTTTCCGTTGCATAACAGGCTCAGTGAAGTGTCGCCAGACAATCCAGTTTTTCTGTCGCATGCCAGCGGTCACGCGGGTCTTGCCAATGCCAAGGCAATGGAATTGTCGGGTGTGAACCAACTTTCGATTGAAAAGCAAAAAAAGGTGGAGGGTGAGGGGGGAGAGATTATTCGTGATGGACTGGGCAATCCGACGGGATTGTTTATTGAAAATGCAATGGGATTAATTACGGCGAATATTCCGGAGAAAACCGCCGCTGACGACAGGCAGGCACTTGAACTTGCAATGGAGGCCTGTCTGAGAAATGGCATCACTACCTTTCATGATGCAGGGGCTTCTCGTCAGTACATTGATTTATACCATCAATTCAAAGAAGAAGGAAAGCTTGGTGTCCGGCTGTATGTAATGATTACTGGTGGTGACAGGGATTTAGTTTACGAATGGCTACAGCGGGGGCCTGAAATTGACTCAACAGGATGGCTTACTATCCGTGCTATCAAGCTTAATTGTGATGGTGCTTTGGGCTCACGAGGTGCCTGGTTGCTGGAGCCCTATTCGGACCGCCCGGGTTTTTATGGTATGCCGACCTTGTCCATGGATACCGTCTTAAAAACTTCTATTGAAGCATTAAAGCATGGCTTCCAGGTTTGTGCACATGCTATTGGTGACCGTACCAACAGAGAAGTGCTGGATCGCTATGAAATTGCCTTTCGTGACAACCCCGGGAAGGCTACCGATCATCGGTTCCGTATTGAACATGCACAGCATCTTCATCCCACGGATATTCCCCGATTTGCTGAGCTCGGTGTACTTGCGGCCATGCAAGCCGTACACATGTCTTCGGACAGGCCTTGGGCAATAAACAGGCTGGGTGAAAGGCGTATTGAAGATGGCGCTTATGTTTGGGAGTCGCTGCTGAAAACCGGCGCAAGAATTGTCAATGGAACAGATGCGCCTGTCGAGCCCCTTAATCCAATTCCGTCATTTTACGCATCCGTTGCGAGAAAAACACTAAGGGGTGAACCGCAGGGAGGCTATGAGCCAGCACAAAGAATGACACGAAACCAGGCCTTGATTTCATATACGTTGGACGCCGCCTACGGCGCATTTGAAGAACAGCTCAAAGGATCAATTGAGCCGGGTAAATTGGCTGACTTTACAGTCTTTTCGAAAGACATCATGACTATACCAGAAAGCGAAATATTGGAAACGAACGTCTCCATGGTCATTCTGGGCGGTAAGGTGGTCTACCAGGAGCTAAAAAAAGGGAAGTGACATTCCCTTTTTTTTTCTGCTAATCTTTAGATTTTAGGAGCTTCATTGCTTTTGCTTTGACCATATCACGATCGGCGGTAATGGTTGGATCACTGTACACATGTTGAGAAATCTCAGCAACTACGGTCTTTTTGAATCCCAGTTTATCAGCAATATGCTCGCAAAAAACGATCTCACTGCGAAAAACTTGCCCATCCATCTTCATCAGTTGTATCAGGTGATACAAGTGCTCAAACTTTTCGTCCGGGGTTAGCGTATCAACACTTCCAATGGGCTTAGGGTTTTGCAGCATTTTTTCTATTTCCTCTTTGCTTATTCCATTTGCAGTTCCCACCGTATGGATAAGTTTAGCTTCTCTGGCGGCCACATTGCTGTCGCTTGCAGCCAGGTTGATCAGAACATTTAATTCTGCTTTCTTGTCAAAAATCATAGTAGCTATATTAGGTTGAGATATAAGTCATGCAAAATTTACCGTGAAATATAGCGTAAAATACGATGTTTTGGGACATCAGCAAAATTATTCCCGATGAACGGCATCGATGCAACCCTTATCTTTGGACTTAGTCTTTATACCAAATTTCAATGCTTTATGAAGAATTTATTGACCATTCTCTTATTCATTGCCATAACCGATAGTTTATGGGCTCAGGAATCAGAGACCAGGAACGTTAGCTCATTTACTGGCGTAAAAGCCGCCGAAGGGATTGATGTTTACTTACTAAAAGGAAGTAAGGAAAGCGTTAGGGTAGAAGTGACGGGAACAAAATTGGAGAATGTAATTACAGAGGTGTCCGGAAGCTATTTGAAGGTTCATATGCGCGATGGGAATTACCGCGGCCGGGTTGATGCCAAAGTTTATGTTACGTATTTGAAGATCAATAAATTATCGGCTAGTTCAGCGGGGAGTATTTTCTCCGATGGAACGCTGAACACGGATGCGTTGGAAATTACTGCCTCGAGTGCCGGAAATGTAGATATTACCTTGAATGCTGGCTCTGTGGAGGTGAGTGCCTCGAGCGCTGGCGAGGTTGAATTGAAAGGCAAATCAAGGTCACTGGACGCTGATGCCAGTAGTGCCGGCGAGATTGATGCGTATGATCTGGTGGCTGAGCGCGTAGCAGTTGAAGCAAGCAGCGCAGGATCTGTTAAGGTAACCGCCACAATGGAGCTTGAGGCACATGCCAGCAGCGGAGGAAGTATTCGCTATCGTGGAAATCCAAATAAATCCATCACCAATTCAAGCAGTGGCGGTTCGGTAAAAAAATCAGACTAAAGCATTGTAAGCTTGCCTTATTTCAAACTTTGATGCTCGGATAAGGCAGCGTTCGTATTATCTTTGCAGACAGGAATTGAGCATCGCATGACTTCCCATTTTCTCACAGGTGACAAAAACTTCTGGGTTATTCTTCTGGTAATAATCCTTCGGTACCTTCTTTTGGCAACCGCAGCATTTGTAATTTTTTATGTAATCAGGGTTCGAAAGATTCTATTCAAGAAAATACAGCCCAGGCTTCCGGCGAACAAAGATTACGTAAGAGAGATTTTGTATTCGTGCCTGACGGCAGTCATCTTTGCGAGCATAGGCTATTTGGTTTTCGTGACGCCCGTGTCGAGACTCACCCAAACGTACTGGGATATCCATGAGCACAGCGTTGGATATTTTATTTTTAGCATTTTTCTCATGATCCTTGTACACGATACCTATTTCTATTGGACCCACCGTTGGATGCATGGTAAATCCGTTTTCAGAATAGTTCACCGGGTTCATCATCTTTCCACAAATCCGTCACCCTGGGCAGCAATGGCTTTTCACCCGCTGGAAGCTGTCGTGGAAGGCAGCGTAATCGCACTCATGGCATTCCTTTTTCCGGTACATCCCCTGGCAATAGGAATCTTCCTTTTGCTAATGATGGCTTACAATGTTTATGGTCATCTTGGGTATGAGCTTTACCCGAAGGGATTTTCCAGGAGCTGGATAGGGAAATGGGTCAATACAGCTGTGAACCACAATATGCATCACCAACATATTCAGGGCAACTATGGATTGTATTTTCTCTGGTGGGACAGATGGATGGGAACGCTCCAATCCAACTATGACGAGAATTTTGAAAATGTAAAATCACGAACGGCGATTCATACAACCGCGGCGGATTCAATACCGGGTTCCGATTTCGAACCCATAAAAACTTCCCGTATATCGTAGATTTTTTTGTTTTGTGATTCATAATAAGTGCGCATGATTAATTCGGCAATGAGGCCGAACGTCAGGAATTGAATACCTGCGAGCAACAGGCTTACGCCAAGCAGCAGAATTGGCCTTCCCCATATATCTTCTCCCAATATCTTCAGGACCAATAAATACAGGTTTATGCCACATCCCAATAGAAATGAAATGATCCCAATGGGACCAAATAAGTGAATAGGCCGCCTAAAATATTTCTGAAAGAAAACCATCAGTATCAAATCACTCATTACTTTGAACGTACGCCCGATACCGTACTTGGAGGTGCCGTGCACACGGGGATGGTGCTTCACATCCATTTCTGTGATACGTCCGCCTTGCAGTACAGCGAGAATCGGCACAAAACGGTGAAGCTCACCATAGAGGTCAAGTCGTTTCGCCATGTCTGCCTTGAAAATCTTCAGCGTGCAGCCATAATCCTGGATGGAAACACCGGTAAGTCCGCGAATCATCTTATTGGCTATTCTGCTGGGAATTTTTCGCCACAACATTCCATCCTTTCGATTCTTTCTGTTGCCTGCCACAACATCCCAATCTGCAGCTTTCAATAGGTCAAGCATTACCGGGATATCCGAGGGGTCATTTTGTAAGTCCCCATCCATTGTTACAATATATTCACCAACAGCGTTATCTATACCGGCGGCCATGGCTGCTGTTTGTCCATAGTTTCTATAGAGTGAAATTAGTTTTGTGTGATCGTCAGCAAGCGATTTTATCTTACTTACCGTCGCGTCTGTTGATCCATCGTCAACGCAAATCAATTCATATTGAAAACCGTCCAACGCATGGCTGATGCTTTGAAAGAGTGGTTCAATATTATCTTCCTCGTTCAAAAGTGTGATAATTACAGACAGCTCCATAACCTTATTCATGGTTGCAAAGGTATTCAGGTTATCAAGAAAGATATAAATATTTATCCACTCTTTATATGGTATTACTATTTTGTGAACGACATACGTCTTGCATAGCCGTATTGTTTTTTCACGTAAACTTGCTATATGAATAAGAATCTGATTGTTATTTTGGTCCTGTCGGCCGTAGTTTATTCTGCAAATACCTGGAAAACGTCTGTATACGTATTAGATGAAGCAAGGAATGCGGGTTGTGCTATGGAGATGTACCAGCGAAATGACTGGGTAGTGCCAACTTTCAATGGTGAATTGCGAACAGATAAACCTCCATTGCATTACTATTTGATGCAATTATCCTACCGCGTTTTTGGTATCAATGCATTTTCTGCCCGGTTGTATGCAACAGTGATGGGCTTATTAACGGTATTGGTGGTTTATTTTTTTGGAAGAAAACTTGCTGGCGAACAAACGTCTTTTTTTTCGGCCTTGATCCTGATTTCTTCGCTGCAGCTCGCAGTGCAATTCCATCTGGCGGTGCCTGATCCTTGCCTGATTTTCTTTCTGACGCTGGGTTATTTGAGTTTCATCTATGCATACCTGCTGCAGAAAAGCAGATTTTATTATCTTTTTTATGTCGCAATAAGCCTTGCAACGCTGTCGAAAGGCCCAGTAGCAATCTTATTTACCGGGTTGACTGTACTGATTTTTCTGGTGGCACAGCAGAATTTCAAGGTTAAAACGCTACTTCAGATCAAGGTTCCACAGGGGATATTGATTTTCCTGGTTCTTGTTTTGCCATGGTATATATTGGTGGGCATAGCCACCGAAGGTGAATGGATTGAACAATTTTTTTTCAAGCACAACATTAACCGCTTTACCTCCACGATGGAAGGTCACGGTGGTTTTCCGTTGGCTTCATTTGTTATTGTCATAGGCGCCTTGGTGCCTTTTTCTTTTTTCTTTCCACAAGCAATCAGAAACATTTGGCACGAACAGAAAACCAATCCCTTTATTCAATTCTGTCTTATCGCCACCGGAGTCGTCGTAATCTTCTTCGCCTTTTCCCGAACAATCCTGCCCAATTATCCGGAACCGGCGTTGCCTTTTTTTGCGCTGCTTCTGGGCTTTTACCTCAGCACAATTTATGCACGTCCGGAAATCATAAAGAAACAGCGGCTTCATGTTAATGCCATTGTATACGTTATTGTTTCAATGGCCATTCCTTTTGCGGTATGGATCGGACTTGGTTATGAAGAACCGCTGCGCGATTTGAGATACTCGGCGGGCTATTTTTCCATCCTATCACTTGGGGCATTCCTTGGATTGTATTTTATGATCAGAAAGGAAATTGCATATGTAGTGTATGCCTATACCACGTCATCTGTATTGCTTCTCTTAATCTTCTTTTATGGGATATACCCAAGAATTGATCAGCAAAATCCTGTTCTGCAGAGCCTTCCCTTGATGGTGCATCCGGAAAAACCTGTTCTTTATTACAGGGACTTTAATCCGGCATTCGTTTTTGCGCTGCGGCATCCCATTAATGCGATAGGCACGGCCCGGGAGGCGGAGGCATATTCCGGTTCAGCAGCGGGATTTTATTTGATTACCCAAAAAAGGTTTTTGTCAGAACTGGAATCGCTTGATGCCCGTGTGATATTTGAAGGTAAAGACCTGTTTGAAAGCCGCACTACCTTGATACTGGAAAAGTAATCAGGCAGTGTGGTTGGTGGCGCTTTCAGAACCTGTGCGGGCTGATTTTTGGGGTAAACTTAGCTTCATGGTCATCCATTTTGGATTATGGATATTTTTAAAGACAAGCCAAAGTATGTACGTTACTGATGTCCCTATTACCGCCCCGCCAGCCACATCGATGAGAAAATGCTGCGCTAAATACATGCGAGAATAGGCAACGAGTCCCGCCGTAAAAAGTGCCAAAATTCTAATCCTTTTATTTCCGTTCAAAAATGCGATGAAGAGGGCTGCGCTAAAAGCGGTTGCGGTGTGACCAGAGGGGAATGAATTGATGCCGTACACTTCAACGCCGGGAACAAAGTGTAGAAGATTCTCACCCAAAAAAGTACGTGGTCTTTCTAATCCATAAAACAAAACTCTTTTGAAAAGGCTCACCATTAATGCATTGCCAGCCATAAGCATTACCGCCATTAATGCAAACCGGAACTGGACAAAAAGTAAGATGAGAATAATGGGTAGAAATATTAATCCGTCTCCGAGGTTTGTAATGACCTTAAAAAAGGTGTCGAGGATTGGATGGTTATGCCCATTTATCCACAAAACACATTGTCCCTTATCTATAATAAGCGCGCCCAGAACGAGGGAGCATATTACGGAAGCATATGCTACCATGGTGGACATGGCCGCTTTTGGCGAGAAAGAGGATGGGATTACCACAAAGTACCGAATGCTTGTCAAATGTTGGGTAGCGTAAAGAATTGGATGGACAAAGTAAATTTATATTTGATCAATACGCACATCACGGCTAAGAAATTCAAGCGTGCTTCAGGGTGGCATGCAAGGAGAATTAAAAAAAAGGCTGTCGAAGATACGAAATGACCCCTCTGCAAACGTGTTCTTAATAAATAATTAAAATTGTGGATTATTTTTTAACGCGGTCTCGAAATTTCTAATAGTTTTGGAGGCAAATTGATCAAAATTACAACCACATATGGCTAAACTACGATTCGAAGCTCTGAAGAAACTGAGCCAACGTCCCAGCGTCCACACTGATCTGCCCAGCCCCAACGTTTCCAAATTTTACGGCGAAAACGTCTTTGGTTCCGAGCAAATGCGTGCGACACTTTCTCCTGCCGTGTTCAAAAAAGTAAGTCAGGCGATTAAAAACCATGAAAAAATTGATGAAGTCACGGCAGATGCTGTTGCTTCTGCAGCAAAATCCTGGGCGATTGCCAAAGGTGCAACACATTTTACGCACTGGTTTCAGCCGATGACGGGTGGGACCGCTGAAAAGCACGATTCTTTCTTTGATGCAATAGCAGGGATAGAAAAATTCAAGGGAAGCGAGTTGGTTCAGCAAGAACCTGATGCTTCTTCTTTTCCAAGTGGGGGCATTCGAAGCACTTTTGAAGCGCGCGGATACACGGCTTGGGACCCAACATCTCCCATGTTCCTGTATGGGAAGACGCTCAGTATTCCTACGATTTTTGTTTCTTATACCGGTGAAACACTTGATGCTAAAGCTCCATTGTTAAAGGCGCTGAAGGCTGTTGATAAAGCGGCAACAAAGGTATGTCAGCTGTTTGATAAAGATATTCAACACGTAGTTGCATCTCTGGGCCCTGAGCAGGAATATTTTGTCGTAGACAAAGCATTATTTGACGCCCGCCCGGATCTTGTAATGGCCGGCCGTACGGTTTTTGGTCATGCGCCTGCCCGCGGGCAGCAAATGGAAGACCATTATTTTGGTTCCATACCTCCTCGGGTTTACGATTTCATGAAAGACTTTGAAATTGAAGCATGGAAATTAGGCATCCCGGTGCGCACGCGACACAACGAAGTAGCGCCCAGCCAATTTGAAGTCGCTCCTTTATTTGAAGAAGTTAACGTAGCCAATGACCATAACCAGCTGATGATGGATGTGATGGCCAGAGTGGCCGACAGACATAACCTGAGGGTTATCTTCCATGAGAAGCCTTTTGCGGGATTAAATGGTTCCGGAAAGCACAATAACTGGTCTTTGATTACCGATACGGGAGTCAATTTATATGCGCCAACGAGTAGTGCGCGGGATAACCTGATGTTCCTGACATTCTTTGTTACTACGATCAAAGCGGTTCACGAACATGCCGACCTTTTGCGTGCGAGTATCGCTACACCGGGCAATGATTTTCGTCTGGGGGCCAACGAAGCACCACCTGCAATTGTTTCCGTATTCATTGGCTCGCAAATGACTGCGGTCTTGAATGAGTTAGAGGAAAAAGGCGGTAACGTAAAAATTGAAAAAGGAGACAATATGTATATGAAGCTCGGGATAGATCAAATTCCTGAGATCATTTTGGATGCTACCGATCGTAACCGAACCTCACCTTTTGCTTTTACAGGCAACAAGTTTGAATTCCGTGCTGTTGGCGGAAGTGATAATTGTGGTACGGCCATGGCAGCTTTGAATACAATTGTTGCAGATCAGCTAGAAGAATTCGCTGAAGCCGTGAGTAAGGAGATGGAGAAAGGTGCGGAGAAGCGTTTGGCAATAGTAAACGTTCTGCGTAAGTATATCAAAGAATCAAAGGATGTCCGCTTTGAAGGAGATGGGTATTCAGAGGATTGGGTAAAAGAGGCCGCTAAGCGCAAACTTGGAAATGTTAAAAACATGGTGCGTGCGCTGGATGCATACTTGACTAAGAAATCAGTTGCCTTGTTTGAGAAGCATGGTGTGATGAGTCATAAGGAAAATGAGGCACGCGTTGAAATAAAGCTTGAATCGTATATAAAGCGCGTTCAAATTGAAGCACGCGTTATGGGTGACTTGGCCATGAACCATATCGTGCCCACGGCTATTGCATACCAAACTAAATTGATAACCAATGCCAATGGATTAAAAGGGCTTGGCGTGGACAATGCAACTGTCGTACAAACGATTAAGGAAATATCTGGACATATTGATATCATCAAAACCAGTGTGCGTGCCATGGTTGAAGAACGTAAGCGCATCAACAAAATAGCCGATACGCACGAGCGTGCCGTTGGTTATTGTGATGATGTTAAAGAAAAGTATTTTGATGTTATCCGTGATGCGGTTGACAAACTTGAACTACTTATAGACAATGAGGATTGGCCATTGGTAAAATACAGAGAGCTGTTGTTTCTGCGTTAAGTTTGTCAGGCTGCGCCATACCTACTACAAAAGCGGATTTCTTAATTGAAATCCGCTTTTTTTTCTGTTTGCAATATTCTGTGCATAAATCAAAATCACGACCATCCAAAGTGATCATGTTGCCAGGAAAGAGATGAAACTACTGCTAATAGTTGATTCACTTTGGTGAATAATGTTGTGCGAGGGTGTTTTTTGTGGTCATTGCAAGAATCGCGCGCCGAATCAATTCCGGATTACTCCATGGTACAAAATGGTCCATGTCTGCTTTGAAGATGAATTCAACTGGGGCATTAACCAGCATTCTTCTTGCGAAATCAGCATTTTCGGGAGGAACCAGGGAGTCTTGCTGCCCCTGAATCACTGTCACAGGGCATGTAATATCGGACCAATAGGGCAACATCTTCTCGAGTTCGGGCTTCAGATGATAAATCTCTTCATTTGAAGCTCGCAAGGATCGGGGCAAAAGCCAGCTGAGAAAGGGTGATGCAAGAGGTGCCCGAAACCATGTTTCGTTTGGTTCCAGGTCGGGATCGATGGAACCCGCGACAATAATTAATCCATCGACCAATTCGGGATAGTCTACAGACATCCGGGCAATTAGCGGGCCCCCAAGGGAATGCCCTACCAGGATGATAGGTCGGTTGTCTTTATATTTTTCCAATATGGGCTTGAGGGCTTCACTTTGTTTCGTGAGCGAAGCTTCTCCATTCCCAAAATTTGAGTATCCGAAACCAGGCCGGTCCGTAGAAATCAGGAGGGCACGACCAAGCAACGCGGTGTCTGCCAGGAAGTTAATAAAGGCACTTAATGAACCCGGGGAGCCATGTACAAACAATATTAGGGGTTTTGATGAATCCCCTGCACTTACATAATGCATTTCGCGAAAGCCAACCTTGTAACTGTGTTGGGTTCCGTGAATATTCCGTTCTGCAAAAAAGTCATCAACTTCTTTTTTACTCATGCGGAAGGTCATACAAGAATACAGGAACACGGGTATTGCAGCAATGCATAGAAAAAATATCCACGTTACACTCCTTCCGATGTTGAAGGCCATAGCTATTGAATATTTAGAAGCTTTTTATAATAAGTGCTGTCGTGCAGAACAGCAGTAGCTTTCTTCACGTCCTCGTCGTATTTAAATCTGGATTCAATGCTTCCTTTTTCAAGATGGTAGCGGGAGACGATTTCTTCCTCCAACAACATTTTTATTTCATCTTTGTAGAGTATTAGTTCATTCTTTTTACTTTCTGCAATCCGTGCAGAAATTTGATCCAATTGACCTTTTAGCTCAGAATAATACTTTTCTTTTTTGGCTTCTTCGCTCAATTGCTGCATCTGATATTCCAGGTATGACTTATAAGCGTAGTTTTTATCCTTCATCCATGTGATAAACTGTTGATATTCCTCATTGCTTAAAGTAAATGTTCTGGCATCAACAGCTTCTGTATGCCTGAATGCATATTCTGCGGCAAAGTCAAATAAGAACCCTTTTTCGAATAACACTTGTGTTAATACGTGGGCTTCCGGTGTTTCGGTTTTGATATCAGGATCAATGCCACCGCCGTCATAAACTGTACGGCCATTTGTCGTCCTGAATGATTTCTTGAGTGAGTCCGGAAGGGAACCAACGCTGCCATCCTCTCGCCGGTGTGTGTAATCCAGAACCTGAATACAACGTCCCGTTGGTGTATAATACTTCGCCGTAGTTACTTTTAATTGCGAATTGTAAGAGAGGGGACGGCTAACCTGTACCAGTCCTTTTCCGTAGGACTTTTCACCAATCACAACGGCCCGGTCATAGTCCTGCAATGTTCCAGCTACTATTTCAGAGGCCGAGGCACTTCCACGGTTAATTAAAATGCTGACAGGTGTTTCGGTATCGACCGGTACGTTAAGCGTTTCATAGTTTAAATTATTCTCGGGTATCTTGCCTTTTGTACTGACGACAAGTTTCCCCTTTTGAATAAATAGATTGCTGATATTTACGGCTTCAATCAAGAGTCCACCGGGGTTTCCACGCAAGTCCAGTATTAAACCCCTGGCGCCTTGTTCCTTCAAAACCATCATTGCGTTCTTAACTTCTTTTGCAGCATCAGGTGTAAAATCCGTCAGCCGAACATAGCCAATGTCATGGTCTACCATGCCGAAATAGGGGACGTTGTTGAGTTTTATTTTTTCGCGCTTGAAAGCAAGTTTTATTACTTCTTCTGTACCGAAGCGCTTGATGGTTAGACTGACAGGCGTGCCTACCTGGCCCTTCATCAGCTGTCCGGATTCTTCACGCGTTAATTTTGAAAGATCGATGTCATCAATTTTAATGATTTCATCACCAATTTTCAGACCTCCTTTTTGTGCACCGTATCCTTCCATAATCATGGTGACAACAGTGCGGTTCCTGATCTCTCGCGTTATAGCGCCAATGCCTCCATACTGGCCCGTATTTGTTGTTCTAAAGTCTTCTACTTCGTCTTCAGGAATGTAATTCGTATACGGATCAAGGGAGGTAAGCATGGCGTCAATGCCTGTGCGCACCAGTTTATTTGGATTTACTTCATCAACGTAAAGCGCATTAACTTCTTTAAACAGCGTTGCGAAAATATCCAGGTTCTTTGCTATTTCGAAATAACGTTCTGCTGGTTTCGTGAAGGATAACGCGGCTACAAAAAATAGCGCCGAAAATATGTAGATGATCTTTTTGTTCATTGTGTAAGGTATTTCAAATGTAGCAACGCAATACAGAGGGAAAAGTATGTGATTTGGCAACTTTCCCAAAATTACGGATTTAGTTGGTGTTAATTCGATGTGAAATCCGTGATTTTCAAACAATATTCCGGCCTCGTGTGCAGCCGTTCAAAATATGCATGCTCACTGCTGCCAGGCGTTCCGCAAAAACCTTAGCCAATTGCCATGCATTACGTTTTCTATATCCTGGTCACGATAACCGCGGTTGGACAGCATTTTTGGTATTTTTTGCAGGTCTGCGATGGTTTCCAGATCGTAGGGGCTTTGTTCTTTGCCGAAGGCACCGTCCAGGTCTGAACCGATACCAATGTGAAGGGCATTTCCGGCAAGTTGGCAGATATGATCCATATGGTCAACAACTCTCTCCAAATTACAGTTCATCTCTTTGGGCGTAGAGACATGCAAAATCCAATCCGGTACCATCATCCATGCATCCAACACGCCACCAATGACTGCTCCGCGTGCGATAAGTTCTTTGAGTTGATCATCACTGAATTGGCGGTTGTGATTCACCAGGGCCCTGCAGTTATGATGACTTGCCCACACATGTCCGCTGAAGTTTTCCATTGCTTCCCAAAAGCTGTCATCACACAAATGTGTCGCGTCAAGAATGATATTGAGCCGCTCCATTTCTTTCAGCAACGCTTTACCATCTTTACCTAATCCTCCTGTTGCAT
Organism: Cyclobacteriaceae bacterium; assembly: GCA_029858965.1. Taxonomy (GTDB): domain Bacteria; phylum Bacteroidota; class Bacteroidia; order Cytophagales; family Cyclobacteriaceae; genus Chryseolinea. The sequence continues at coordinate 1,304 of JAOUDZ010000009.1, read as the reverse complement.
TGGTACCCTGGGCATATCTCCCCGGGCCATAGTGTGCCGGGCCAAGTGCGCGAAGTCCTTTAGCGTAAGCTTTTTCGAGGTGCGCCAGTGTCACAATTGAATCTGCCCCTTCCAGGCTAAGGATATAGCCAATTGGTTTTTTGTCATTTGAAGTTCCGTCCATCCATTTCCCAATGTGTTCTTCCAGCGAAGTGATCGAATTAATTTGGACCAGTTCACCTTCCAGCTCCATTTCCTTATACCATTCCAGTTGCCCTTGCGTTTGTGCCCATGCCTGTTGGGGAGAATTCCAGCCTGGTAAAGGATTATCAGCGGCTACATATCGCGCTATTTGTGTGGCTACCACGAGCCCAATATTTCCTTTTCTGAGCTCCGGAAAACACACCACGTTATTGCCGCGGTCAGGCTTGTCCGTCATACCTTTTTCACGGATTCTGATTTCATGAACAGGCTTTCGCAGGTCGCGGTTCCAATCCATGGCGTTCATACTTAAGTCAAGGTGTGCGTCGATGGTGAACATATGTTATAGTTGGTAATTATTCTTTTTATTGAACGTTTAAGGGCTAAGCGTGTTTATCACACTTGCCCCCTTGTTATCATTTTAGCTATTGCATTTGTCCAATATAGGCTCTTGCTTCCTTAATTTCCTGTCTATCACTGTTTGAGTTTTTAGTTAGTGAAAGCAGCAACTCAAAATAGTGCGTGGCTTTCATCTTATCACCGATTTCCTTCGCGGCAATGGCTGCTCCGTACAAGCCATTAAATCTGTTTGGATGTTGCTGCAAATCATACTCGTATTCTTTCAAAGCTTCTGCAGGCCTGTCCATGGACAACAGGAGATCACCCAGAAGTTCTCCCGCAGGCAGAACTTCACCGGGTGTTACCGGATGTTTAGATGTATTGTTTTCCATTCTGGCAGCTTCTTTCATCAATGAAACTGCGTATTCACTTTTGTCATTCGCGAAATGGATCCATGCTTGCGTAGCATTTATTTGAATCTGAACCTGATTGGCTTTGTATTCATCACCCATATCCAGGAGTTCTTGATGCAATGATCGCAGTATGGCAAGTTCACTTTCTGATGATTGTATATCCCCTGAGCGGACAGATCCTATGGCCCTTGCGAAATGCAGAATGGATTTTTCCCATGGGAAAGCATTCCAGTCAATTTCAACGGAAGGAAACTGCAGCCTGGCGGCGCTTGTCCAGTTTCTGTTCTCCAGGGCTATTCGAGACGGAATCGCTGCGGCCGAATATGCGACTTTGAAATTGACTGGAAAAACTTTTTCAAATGTTTTCAGGTA
>JAOUDZ010000008.1 GCA_029858965.1 Cyclobacteriaceae bacterium | reverse complement strand
ATCAATGGTGATCACTTCCCCATTGATGTAACCAGAAAAGTCAGACATCAGGTATGCCGCAAGGTTCGCCAGTTCCTGGTGTTCGCCTACTCGTTTCAACGGAATACGTTGCGCGGGGTCAAATTTCTTGACCAAGTCCCCGGGCAAAAGCCTGCTCCATGCACCTTCCGTGGGAAATGGTCCAGGGGCTATGGCATTGCTGCGAATGTTGTATTTCGCCCACTCCACTGCCAACGACCTGGTTAATGCAAGGACTCCGGCCTTGCTGCATGCTGAAGGAACAACGTAGCCGGAGCCGGTCCACGCATACGTAGTAACGATATTAAGAAAAGTGCCAGGCTGCTTTTTTGCGATCCAGTTTTTACCTGCCGCAAGGGTTGTGTAATAGGTGCCTTTTAGAACAATATCGACGACAATATCAAATGCCCGGTGCGAAAGCCTTTCTGTCGGACTGATAAAATTTCCGGCAGCATTGTTTAATATGCCATGAACCTGCCCGAATTCTTTTTCTGTGGCTTTTATGACGTTTTCAACCTCTTCGTATTTTCGGACGTCGCAAGCGATGGCCAATACTTTGCCGCCTGTCTCTGCCATCATTTCCGCAGCTGTCTTTTGCAACACCTCAAGTTTCCGGCTGGTTATCACCAGGTTGGCACCCAGTTCCAAAAAGTATTTTCCCATCGAACGACCCAGTCCCGTTCCGCCCCCGGTAACGATAATGGTTTTGTTCTTGAGACTTCCGGACTTTAGCATACCTTCCATAGCTGATAGTGATTAGGTGTAAAGAATGAAATTAGTGTAATTTTCCTGATTCTAATTCAAAGAAATACATTTTGTAAGGATTTAATTCTAGGGTTGGGTGGTTGGGTAATAAGTGACTTTACTGGATGTCTTCCCATAAAAAATAGGTGGCATAATGATCGTAGAAATTCATTATATGCTGCATTTGTGTTTACTTCGTGCGAGCCAATGTTTTTGCACACATTAAATAATGCTTCGACGAGAATTCTGATAGCTTCGTTTTTTGACTAAATTATTATCAATTAGCGCTGGACGGGCTCTTTAAAAATCCTGGAATCAAACTAGAAAATTATGGCAACGGTCTTTTGGCTTATTATTCTGATCATCGATATCGTAGTCCTCCTTGATATTATTCGTAGCAACAAAGATTTCGAGAAAAAGATATTATGGACTATTGCGGTAATACTACTTCCCGTCCTTGGGCCGATTTTGTATTACGTTATGGGTAAGAAATAGCATTGCGACAATCGTTTAGTAATACAAAATAACGCCATGTTTGGAGGCGTTATTTTTTTTGGATTAGTGAGCGTTTCGCCGTGCCTGGGCATCATGCTTGTTTCTCCGGAGATCACGACTTGCCCTGTTTTGCATATGGTGCAGATGAGCGCGCTCTCTTCGTGTAACGATACCATCAGCTTTGCTCCTGCGTTCAGCTCTGCGAATGTGTCCTTGGTGGTGAGCGGCATTCGCTGTTTCTCTTCGCGTAAGTTCACCGCTCAATACACCTTGATGAATCCTTTCACGTTGATTGGCCCGTCGTTGGTCTACACCTTGAGTCTGCGCCTTTACTGTTATCACGAGGCCCAAAGCGAAGCACGATAAAATAGCTGTTATCTTTTTCATTTTAGTATTGATTTGATTTGTCTATTTGACAAGTAATCAATTGCAACGTTTAACGAGGATTTAAAAAAAAATGCTAATTCGCTGAGCGTAAGGGAAGTTCAATGACGAACTCGCTTCCCTTGCCTTGTTCTGAGATTAGTGAGATGCTTCCATTCATACGGTCTACCAGCGTCTTTACGATTGCCAATCCCAGGCCATTTGAGGATTCACCGGCGGTTGGTCTGGCGCTTAGTTTCTTAAACTTCCTGAATAATTGTTGCTTATCTTTTTCTGAAAAACCTTGTCCCTGGTCCTTTATTGAAATCCGGAGTATACCGTTTAACTTCGTTGACGCAACATCTACAGCAGAGTCTTTATTGGAAAATTTAATGGCGTTCGACAACATATTGTCCATAATGCGGCCTACATAATCAGCATCAAGGAATACTTCTTCTGCCTCCGATTGACTAATGTTCAGATGAATATTTTTAGCGTCAGCGGCAGGGGTAAAGGCATTCATTTTTTCCTGTAGGAGTTTGCTGATATTAAAGGCAGTGTAATTCGGCAGAACATTCTCTTCCAGCGTATGAACATCCAGCAGGTCTTTAATGAGATCAAGTCCGGCGCGTGTTGCATCTTTCGTCATTTGCACATAGCCTTTCTGGTCTTGCGTAAGTCCTCCTTCCATTTCCATTATGTCGGCAATACTCTTGATTCTGTTAAGCGGTGACTTAAGGTCATGTGCCACGATGCTCATCAAAGTATCTTTTTCATGGTTAGTGTCAGAAAGCTGCTGGTTACGCCTGAAAAGTTTCTCATTTTGCGCTACGATTTCCAGTCTTTGATTTTGGATAAACTGATTTTGCTGGCCGAGTTTTTCATTTATCTCTTTACGCTTGTTGCTGCTGCGCCACTGTAAAAAACCCAGCAAACCGACAAATCCAATAATGATAGTGAGGATTATGTTTTGAAGCCTCTGCTGCCTGATAGTAGCTTCAGTTCTAGCTTGATCGACTTTTAAAAGTTCATTTTCTTTATCCTTTCGTTCAATTTCAAGTTGAAATTGGAGACGTTCCACCTGGCGTGCAAGATTAAGATCTTTTGTAGAGTCTTTCAGTATGAGGTATTGGTTATGATTTTGTAATTCAGCTACTCTATTGCCTTCTCTTTGAGATACTTTCCACAGGAAGTAGTATGCATCCATCGTAGTTGTCAGGTCTCTGGATTTTGTCGATAGGGTAGCCGCCATGTTAAAATACTTCCTGGCCTGCGGCAGGTCTTTTTTCGCAAGCATAATCTGACCCATGGTAAGGTAAGCAGGGGGGAGCATCCTTACATTATTCTTTTGAAGTATGACAGTAAGGCCCTGTGTACATATGTTTTGTGCTTCCTGTAACATTCCTTGATAGAGATAGCTCTTGGCGATGTAGGTTTTGATTTCCGCCAGGTTGATTTCATCATGAATAGAATTGGCAGTAGAATCAGCCCGATGGAGAAAGAAAAGGGCTTTTTCATGCTGATTATTTTCCTGATAAAATTTTCCGGTTTGAACGAAGGCGGAGGTAATATCAGGTGTGTTACCCAAACTGATGCGAATGTTATTTGCTTTTAGTAATGTACTTTCAGCCTTGACATTATCGCCTTGTGAAGTATACAGCCTGGCCAGGCTTTGATACGTGTACGCCAAGCCAGAGAGGTCATCGATATCTTCAAAAATATCGAGGGCCTGGATGAAATAATCATATGCGCGAGAGAGAATACCTTGTTCAAAAAAAAGCCTGCCCAAATTATTACTCGAGTACGCTTTTTGCAGGGAGTCGTTCTGAACGGTAGCAAGATCAAGCGCTTTTTCGTAGTAGTAATAGGCTTTTATCCGGTCGCCTTTGTAATTGTAGGCTACACCGATAAAATTCAGGGGCTCAGCCAACCCAACATTAAGCGCTAGTTCCTGACCTAAGGTATAAGCTTTTTGTGCATACAGAACCGTGCTATCCGGATAGGCCGAGCGATATTCCCAACCCAAATCATTTAGCAAATCATATTTTTCTTTGCCTTCAGCACCCAGCAGCCTTCTTTTCAGGCTGTCAATTCGATAATTATTTTGGGCCACAGCGCAGCAAGAACCCAGAATAATTAGAAGAGAAAATATGATGGGTTTCTTTGCCACTGTGGATTTTGTTGCTGGTAAGATCGGTTTAAAATTAGTCCTTCACAAGACCATTTAATTAATAGTGTTAATCAAGCTCTTCGAAGTTTAAGTCGCGTCCATAAGTTTCATCAATTACGCGCAGTGCAATAAACGCAATAAAGATAGTGAGTAGGCCTATAATCAATGCGCCATTGATGACTCCAATTTCGCCGCGGAGAAACTTGAAGCCTAATGTTAAAGGCACTACAGTCCCACGTATTAGATTTGGAACTGTAGTAGCCACAGTTGCACGCAGATTCGTTCCAAACTGTTCCGCCGCGATCGTGACGAATAATGCCCAATACCCGATTCCTACACCAATTGCAAAACATGCGAAGTAAAAAAAGCCGCTTGTTTTTATTGGTAGAAATAGAAAAAAAATAATGCAGACCAGTGTTAATAGAATATATATCGCCACAATTTTTTTTCTCGACCCGAATATCTGGCTTGCAAAGCCACTCGACAGGTCTCCAACCGCCAAGCCAATGTAACTGAACATAACCGCGTCACCGGCAACCACGGTACCAGTGATCTGCAATTCTTTAGCAAATTCGGGTGAAAAGGTTATTAGTATACCTACCGCATACCATATGGGTAAGCCAATAAAAATGCAGCCCATGAATTTAATGAAGCGGCTCCACTTTGTAAACAACTGGAAAAAATTACCACGCTGAATGGTTTTTTCTTTCGTCTGCAGGAATATCCCTGATTCAAAAACGCTGACACGGGCCAGCAGCAGCACCAGACCAAGACCGCCACCGATAAAGAAGGCTATCTGCCAGTCAAAAATTTTGGAAATGAAATTAGCCAAAATAGCACCCATGAGTCCTACGGTAGCAATAATTGCAGTAGCATAACCCCGAAGATTTGTTGGCAGTGTTTCCGAGACCAGGGTAATCCCTGCACCCAACTCACCTGCAAGTCCGATGCCGGCAATGAAACGCATTAGCGCATATTGATTCACAGTAGATGCAAACCCGTTAGCAATATTGGCAATGGAGTACAATAGGATGGAACCAAACAAAACTGAAAGCCTTCCGCGTTTATCGCCCATTATGCCCCAGATGATTCCCCCGATCAGCAATCCTGTCATTTGCACCTGCAGTAAATATTCTCCCTGGGCAAATAGCTGGTCTTCTGGTACGCCCATGCCAATCAGACTGGGTCTTCTGACAATACTAAATAGAAGAAGGTCATAAATGTCGACGAAGTAGCCCAAGGCTGAAACAATGACTGGCAGGCTGAACAGTTGCTTAAGAATTTTGTTGTTCATTCTGGAAATTTGCACCTAAAATAGAAAATCCCCGAAGGTTTTCTAATGCATGGGAGAAATTAGCGCATTAAGGTTTGGTGAATGCAAGCCTAGCCCAATGACCGGCTAATATCACTTCTATTTACGCCTTATTGAATCATCGCACATCCGTGAAGTAAACTTTGCCAGACTTTATACTTTCTTCAATGCTTGCTCCAGATCAGCAGTCAAATCTTCAAAATCTTCCACACCAATGCTTAGTCGAATGAGTGAATCAACCAGGCCGCTTTTGATTCGCTCTTCTTTGGGAATACTGGCATGCGTCATGGAGGCAGGATGATTAATTAAGGACTCCACGCCACCGAGGGATTCTGCAAGCGAGAATATCTTCACACTCTCCATCAGCTTGGTTGCTTTTTTCATGCTGTTATCACGCAGGGTGAACGATATCATACCTCCAAAGTCCTTCATTTGCTTCTTCGCTACAGCATGGTTAGGATGATCAGGAAATCCGGGCCAATATACTTTTCCAACTTTTGGATGTCCCTTTAAATATTCGGCGATTTTTCTTCCGTTCAGACAATGGCGCTCCATCCTTAGATGAAGTGTTTTAATGCCACGAAGTACAAGAAATGAATCTTGCGGGCCGGGCACAGCGCCGCAGGAGTTCATGATAAAATGTAATTTTTGGTGTAGTTTCTCATTATTCACAACCAATGCGCCCATTATAACATCAGAATGTCCACCGATGTATTTTGTAACCGAATGCATAACAATATCAGCGCCAAGATCAAGTGGATTTTGCAGAAAAGGAGAGGCAAAAGTATTGTCTATTGCTACAAGGATATTTTTCCCCCTGGCCAATTCTACATAGGCCTGAATGTCTACAATGTTCATCAAGGGATTGGTTGGGGTTTCCAGCCAGAAAAGTTTTGTGTTGTTGTTGATGAGAGACGCAACGTTACCTGTGTTCGTCAGGTCAACGAAATGAAACTTTATGCCATATTTTTCAAAAACATGCCTGAACATTCTGTACGATCCACCATACAGGTCATGGCTCGTAATGACTTCATCACCAGGACTAAGTAATTTAATTACTGCATCCGTGGCACCCATGCCGGAAGAAAAACAAATGGCAAATTTTCCATTTTCCAGTGCCGCCAGACTATTTTGCAGCGCATTGCGTGTAGGGTTCGCTCCTCGAGCATAGGCATATCCCTTGTGCATGGCAGGTGATTCCTGTACATATGTAGTTGTTTGGTAAATGGGGGTCATTATGGCCCCGGTGGTTGGATCAGGCTCTACGCCTGCATGCACTGCTTTGGTTCCGAATTTCATATCTTAAGTTTGATAATAAGCACTTGGCTTCCTATAGGTTCCGCAATGTTACGCTAAAACGAGAATTTGAATGAAGGCTTTACCAAAAAATAGTAATACTTTCCTATGCCTTCCGTCATCCGCCAGGTGAAGTCAATGCGTGCAATTTTGAAAATGTTTTCAATGCCAAATCCTGCTTCATAATAGCCTTTTTTTAGGGCCGTCAAATTATCAGGGAATAAATAGACCGATTGATCGTTTTTGTCTGAAAGGCCGCCCCAGTAGGCTTTTCCAAAGCAAAAGAGGCGCCATTTTAGTTTATTCAACAGCGGAATCTGATTGAATAATAGGCCCTCCAGGTGCTGTTCAGCATGGACGTTGAGAAATCGATCGGTAGCAAATTCAAGAAAATTCATCAGGTTAAACGAAAACTCATCATTCAATACCAGCTGATTGCCAAAGGGAATATTCAGGTAAGGATAGGGAACCGTGCCGTGTGTGAACCCTGACTCTATATAGTACTGCAGGTAACCCAATTTTTTCGTCCGTACGCGTTGAAGCAGGCTAAAGCTTATTTTATGATAATCGATACTGCCACCAAACACGTCCTGATCCGCCCACTTCCATTTCAGCGTTATTTCGGGGTATTTTCGAAAGACATTCTTCTTGTTGTTATCATACACGCGGCCGCTAATGTCCGCATTTTGCCAGCTGTATTTGAAAGTCAGTCCAATGCCTGTAGCATTGTAATCCGCCGGTGATGTTAACACGCCTTCATTGATTGCATAGAATTTTTCGTTGTTCGTGCGTGCAACGGTATTTGTGAAATACTCAAACCGGGTAACAGTTCCTAACCCCCAAAGCTTTTCAGTGTATACTGTAAGATCGCGCACATAGTTCCGTGATGCGATGTCGCCATATTGAATGAACGAAGTAAGTACATTGTCTATCTCAATCTGACTGAAGCTTCTTCCCAGTTGTTCTATATCGTCGCGGGCCGATACACCAAATCGGATAGCCTTGTTTTTCTGTTTTCCAACCCCTATTTCAGCGCTCACACCGTACTTCCATTTATCATCAAGCGTTCCATATGCGCCATACATGGCTGCTTTAAAAGGATAGTTAAGCCTATTGCTTGTCCTGAACCCAAGTTTCAGGCGTGAATGCTCCACTACGTTATAACTGTAGAAGGAGTAGATATCACCAATATCCAATTTTTTCAATGGGATGTATCCGGTTGCGATGGCGACAAGTGCGTCTTTTCGGAATATGAACTTGGGATCGCGCTCCAGCTGGGCTACCATTTCGAAGATACCGTTGTCTTCTTCCGTAAAATCCGTCAACCGGTTCTCCCGCCAATAGATATCGTTTCGGGAAGTGGCGCTATCGGATTGAATGATGCGTTCAGATCCCTTGAACACCTGCTTGGCGATCGTCTGGTCTATACGGTAATTCTGGTAGGAGGAGTTCTTCCGGCCGAAAAAACCAGTGAGATCGGCAGAATTTTCAATCACTGTAAAATCTCCAATAACGTTTGATTCTTCGGGCATCCAATAACCACCATCAACCTGAGTATACGTTTGCTTTATGTAGTAACTTCTGACAAAATTTATGTTTGCCATAATATCAAACCGAAGATCAATAGTCTGAATTCCATAAGTAGCCGAGTCCACAAGCATTTCGCCTGTGAATGCGAGCGCATGTTTAACCTTTGGCTCAAAAGCTATTTTATATATTTTGCGGCCACCTTCAACTGCGCTGTCGAGTAAATAGTGCTCATAGTGATTCTTATAATTGTCGTTTATTGGGCTTGGGAAATTCTTATCGAGAATCACAGCATAGTTATCATAGATATTGGGTGACAGATAGAGGTCTTCCACAAATTGCATGATCTTGGGCCCGGCCAGGCCTGTGGTTTTTACACCGTTTACATAGTCACGCTTTTCCCGCGGGGAACGCTGGTAGTAATGATCAATCTTTTTCTCTACTAACAATACGGGGAGGTACTTTATCCCATCTTCTGTTGTGCGTGTATTTTCCCAGATGTAGTCGAAAGGCCTCAGCAAAATATTTTGCTTTATGTTATCGGTGAAATGATTTAAGTCAAATCTGATTTTGGAATACTCTTCGCAGTAGAAATTTCTTCTCGCCTCCGGATTGTTTCTTTCTTTTTGTGCGAGGATCAGATCAAGTATTGCCCAGGCAGGGTTTTCCCCTGCATAAGCAACAACTTCCTGCAGCTGTTCGAACTTGGGATTTAGCAAGATTTCCAATTGCTGGTTTTTACCCGGAAGGATGGCCACCTTTTCGCTAGAATAGCTGAGGTATGTTACTATTAAAGTGTCAACCTTATGGTCGTTATAATTGAATTGGAGCTTAAAATAGCCCGCGGTATCGCTGATCGCGCCAATATGGGTATCTTTTAGAAAAATGTGGGCATATACAATTGCTTCTCTATTGCCCCTTTCGCGTATATATCCCTCGATGGTAGTTACCTGACCCTCCGCAGCAACATAGTTAAGGAAGGTCAGGAACATTATAGATGCTCTTTTTAGCCAGGGAAATACCTTGCGTTGGAATATAGCTTTCATGTACAGCAATCCATGGTCGGGGTTGTATTGTTTGTTACAGCCGGTAATAGTTTTGCATATCTTTATATATTTTCCGGAGCTGATCGTCAAAATAATGATATACAGAACATTAGCATAAGGCGAAACACCTACATTACGGAAAAATCGATTCTTTCTATAATTTCCCGGTGAAGTTATTTTTCAAAGCAATGCAAAACAAGTGAGCAGGCAGTAAGTATGAATATTCTATATCGAAAGAAAGGATTTCCAGACATTGTCACCCATACGGCCTGGGGTATTGCTATTCATCATTGGCTTCTATTGCTATGGAAGAATAAGTTCAGGATTTCATTGCGATCTGTTCCCAAAGTATTTCTTATTACGGTCAACGCAATATTGAACGCGCCTGTCCAGTGTTTTGAGTACTATCGTTTTCGTGCAGCCATAAATAAAATAGAGATTAAAAGACCAGTCTTTATTATCGGTCATTATAGGAGCGGCACGACCTTTCTTCATTACCTGTTGAGCAAGGATCCGGGTTTTTCCTGGTGCTCAACTGTTGAAGGAATGACGCCTTATACCTTTCTGACCCTGGGAAAAATTTCCAGGGCTGTGTTGGAAAGCGCCATGCCTGCTAAGCGACCACAGGATAACGTAGAAGCTGGGGCAACAATGCCTTTAGAGGAAGAATTTGCTATGGGAAATATCAGCCGGGCTTCATTTGTTCATGGTTACTATTTTCCGCAATCGATTCGTCAGTCCTTTGACGAAAATGTGTTATTTACATCCAATCATCCTGACATCGTAAATCACTGGAAGCGTTCATTTTTGTTCTTTGTAAAGAAATTGGTATACCAGAACGGTGGCAAAAGCATTATCCTGAAAAGCCCTGCAAACACGGCCCGGATAAAAGAGTTAATGAATCTTTTCCCCGATGCCCGGTTTATTCATGTATATAGAAATCCTTATGATGTTTATTCATCAACTGTTAATCTGTATGAAAAGATTCTGCCTTTTCTGGGATTGCACCAGGTTGAAAACGAAGCCATGAATGAGTTTGTTTTGTACGGCTATGAGACCTTGTATAAAAAATTTCTGGCAGAAAAATCACTTATCCCTTCTGAACAAATTATTGAATTCCCCTATGAGTATTTCGTGAACACTCCGATGGAAGCCCTTGAGCAAGTTTATCGGCAACTTGAATTGGGATCCTTCGAGGATGTCCGTGCCTTATTTGCTGCGGAAACGAAGGCCGCTGAGCATTATGAAAAGAACACCTATACCACCATCCCTGAGGACGTAAAGGAAGAGATCAGGGCCCGATGGAAATTTGCGTTTGAAGCGTTTGGATACCCGTATTAAGCACGCTTTATTTTTCCGCTGCCGGTCATGTTAATATGTTGAACCAGGATAACACGCTGGGGGACTTTAAATGATGACAAGTATTTTCTGCAGTGGTTTATGATATCTTCCGCGTCGAACGGCTGCTGGTCTTGAAGGACTAACTCTGAGACTACAATCTCACCCAGAAAGGGGTGCAATTGACCGAATACTCGGGCTTGCAGAACACCAGGATACTGCAGTAAGATATCCTCCACTTCGTCAGGGAATACTTTATTTCCCAACACATGGATCATCGAATTGGCGCGGCCACGAATAAGGATGAGTCCATCTGCATTTTGTTCTGCATAGTCGCCAGTAATAAACATGCCGCCTCTAAAGATATCGGTAGCACGAACCCGTGGTTTCAGATAGCCATCAAACATGCCGGGTCCCTGGATTGCAAGCAACCCTGTTTTGCCAGCAGGTAATGGGTTGAAGTTTTCGTCTAAAAATGAGACCTTAAATGCTGGCAGTGGATGACCTGCAGCCTCAGGATTATCGATGGATTCTTGTGAGTTGATAATGGGAAGTCCTACTTCGATAATTCCAAAAGCCTGGATCACCGGAATGTGATATCGTTTATGGAACATCTCACAAATACTTCGACTTATCCCGGTAGTCGTAGAGATAACCTTTTTCATGGAAGAAAAGACGGTTGTGTTTTTGTTCATTGCAAGCAAACGGATGTGAAGGGGAGCGCAGTAAAGAACCGTTGCGTTGTATTCATTTGCTTTTTCAACCAGGGTATCCGCCAGAAAATCGTCACAAACAATTATACCAACGCCATACTGTATGTACAGCATGATCGAAACAATAAAGTGATAGGCCATCGGCAGCACCCACAGTACCCGGTCTGCGTCAGATAAATGTAGGCCTTGGTTTGCTGCTTGTATTCTGTCCCAAACAGATTGATGAGAAAGGACTACGCATTTTGCGGTGCCAGTAGTTCCGGAGGTAAACCGCATTATTGCCGCATTGGGTATGAAATCAACAGTAGGATGATGTGTACTTCTCTCTGTTTGGTAAAGAAGCAAGGAATCATACTGCATGGATATGGAGAGCCCCCGGCTTTCGCGAACGGATTCAGATCTTTCCAGGAGTATGAAATGAAGATTAGCTTCATCGATGGCTTTTTCTATTTCATCATCTGTTTGCTGGTACCCGATCGGCATGGCAATGGCATGGCAAGCAAGCGTGGCATAAAGTGCCGTCAGAAAATATCTGTTATTTCCTGTTAGAATCCCGATGGCATTATCTTTTTTTAATCCGGCGTGAAGTAAGTTGTCTTTGAGCTTTTCAGTTTCCAGGAGCAGCGCTGCAAAAGTAAACTCGCCGTAGGCATCCACAATGGCAACGCGATCTGGCCATGTGGCAGCTGATGTAACCAGGGTATTATAAATGTTCATATCCTGTTCTCAGATAATTCCCGGTTCAATTCCTGAATTATGGCCTGCCGTTGAACCGAAGTTCTCCCGCTGGCAATTCTTCCGGCAGCATATCCAGTTTGCAGGCAGGTGCCCATGACCCGCGCGCTGCCGATGGCGGCCGTGGAAGCCGAAATATTTTTACCTGCAAAGTACAAATTTTCCAACGCTGAAGAATTCAGGCAAGAAGCAGGTATATCATATCCATCAGGGGTATGAGAAAATCGAAGGGTCACTTTTCCATCATATCCCCATTCTTCAATGGGCCAGGTTCCAACCGCTATCGCATCATCAAATTTTTTTCCGGTAAGCACATCTTTTTCGGTGAGTACATACTTCCCTCTTGATCGACGCATCACACGAACCCCCAACTGCGGGTAAATGGAATGGATGGACGAAGCAGACAAGTAACCCACTGTGCGTTTCAGCGTGGGAAATAGTTCGTTAATTCTTTTGCGCGCCCGGCTTCTGATTGCGTCGTTGGAAGCGGTGTCGTCGGTAATTAAGTCTGGCAGGGTTAATTTTAAATCCACGTGGTCTTCACGCAAGGAACCCGGAACAACGCTGAGGGACTGCTGATTTTTACCCCATCGGTTTTCATGGCTCAACCGGGTAATTGCCCTTTTTATGGCCATTGTGAGTTGATATTCACCAGGACTTTCCAGGTTTTGAACGCGGAATATCTGCGATGCTGCCTGATACGTTTCCTCCTGCAACATCTGCAGGCCCAGTAGTTGTGATACAATGCCATTCCCACTACAGTCTATCACCGCCATAGGCGTAATTTGAATTGGTTTGCCTTCCTGTAAAACTGTTAAGTGCTGAATGTTCTTATCCTGTTTTTCTGCACCTGCAAGGGCTGCGCTGGTTAGTAACTTCACAGCGCGACGCTCTAATTTCTGATGAATAATTTTGTGAAGCATGGACCATTCGTATGGGACCATGATCAATCCGTCAGCTTGAACAATAGGCGAGGTTTTGGATAGATCGCACAGCTGTGAAAGCGTAGATACAGTAAAGTGATATCCTGCCGGATTCAGCTGTTCATCTAGTTTTCTGTAGAATGCACCGCAAACTGTTCCCACGTTGGCCAGGGTGGCATTTCCACCCAGCTGGTTATTTTTTTCAATCATTACAACTTCACAACCAGTCTCGCTTGCCCCAATGGCTGCTGCGAAGCCTGCGATGCCCCCACCAACTACGACAAGATCAGTATTAATAGTTTTCATCGTTAAATTCAGTGCCGGTCAATAGCTCATGTCTTATTTGTTTTTCAAGATGTTCTATTTCGGACTCCTGTAATAAACCTTCAAAGTAAAGAACCATCAGCTGAAGACAGCCTTGAGAGTGCATGAAAGCGAAAGTCAGACCCGGGGGATAGATATTCGAAGGAATACTCAGGGCCTCTTTTACCTTATGGCCGTCAAACGTGGACAGCTCCTCCGGGTGGTCGGCTGCTACGGTAAACAAGAAACTTGCAAGTGATCCCCCCTTTGGTCCCTTGATCCAAAAGTAATACAACGGCAGTGGAGTTCTTCGCAAAAAGCGTGTTAGTAAGTCGTATGCTTTTGCCATGCCGCTGCGGATTTGACTCTTTGTTTGTTCATTTATACTGCTAACGCATGCGGCAAAGGAATTTAGGTCATCCCTTTTCAATCGGAAGAAGAGGAATGCGATATGATTACCCAGGACAGGTCCCTTCGCTCCCATTTTGCGTTGGTTACGGGGCACAGGGATCCAGAAATCATGGACCTTGATATCTCTTTTTTTTAGTATAGCGCAGACGGTTCGTGCTGCACAGGCCAGGTAAAAGGGACTTCTTCCAAATTGTGCACCCAATCGGGGTGCTATTTCATCCATTTTTATGGTTTCGTCTTTGCTGAAATTCAGAATCTTTATCTTTTGGGTTTTGTTGATCTTTCTGTTGAGATCCATGATTCCGCTGAGCGGTTTTTTTGACACCCGGTCGACAAAAAATTTAGCGCGAGCAGCTTGCCAGAAAGATCGCAATCCAAGAAGGGCGCGTTTGTCGTGATCGTACAAATAGGGTGATGTGGTGGCGATGTCTTTTGCGATTTGCTTAAGTAGAAGGATGGCACCATGCCCGTCCATGAGTAAATGATGCCAGGAAAATAACAAAGTGGAGTCACCATTTGACCGATAGATGATGTCGAACGTGAGGCTGGGAGGGGCATCGATTGAAATCTTCCGCGCTACGATGGCAGCGGGCAAAAATTCTTCGCTTTCATGTATCCATACCGGCACAACGGCGGTTTGGGCCGATACCTTCCATCGTGGCAGCGAAAGGGGAAATCTTTTTTCCGGAACCAAAGAAGCCAGCCAGGTAAGGTCATGGTTGTTGTTGATCTTCTTCCGGAATTCCTCATGCGCTATATATCCGTCAACAGTGAGCAAATACCGGCATGTATTATTGGAGATGCCGGTTTGATGCATATGCTTTTTTTCAAGCGCCAGCATAAAACAGTCGCCTTCCGTCAGGTATACTTTTTCGTTTTGGGCTGTCATTTCGGGAGGTGTCTAACTGTGCAAGCTGTTAGAGATTCCACAGAATTAAGGTTTTCGGGTGTCAATTCATCTTCCGGTATTACCACCTGAAACCTCCGTTCTATAAAGAGCACCAGTTCAATGATGGATAGCGAGTCGACACCCAGTTGCCTAAAGGGTGTTTGGGCCAATATTTCAACATCCTTTTCCACGATAGTGGTCTTCAAAAATGCCAGCAGTGCTTGGTTGATATCGGCTTTCTCCGGTATATTCATATAGGATAAATCGGGATTTAAGGTCGTCAAAATAAAGTAATAATAAGGAATGTAGATGTGATTGCGAGATAAAGTCAGTTTGAATTTGGTATCACTATTCTTTAGTGCTTTATTTATGCACTTGGTAAGGTGAGGCGAATTCAAAACACTGTAAGTTTTAATGCTTAGCGCTCGCGAAATAAGTTTGTAATGTTGAAAACGTGTGCAGTTATTGGCTCTGGTATTGGAGGGTTAGCCGCAGCCATCCGGTTGGCTGCAAAGGGACTAAAGGTCGATGTATTTGAAACGAATACTTATCCAGGGGGCAAACTTCGGGAGAGCTATTCAGGCGGGTTTCGTTTTGATACAGGCCCATCTGTGTTCACCATGCCGCACCTGATTGATGAATTGTTTACCTTGTCCGGAAAAAACCCCCGCGATTACTTTCAGTATTCTCGCCTTGATACGGCCTTCAAATATTTCTTTGAAGACAGAACGTGTATCCATCTGTATTCTGATGTTGAGCGGTTTGCCCAAGAGGTAGAAGAAAAAACTATTGATTCTAAAGACGATTTTTACAGGTTCTTGCGGGATGTTGAAGATAAATACAACCTGATAAATGAAGTCTTCATTGAGAATTCGCTTCATCTGGTGCGGAACTATTTCACCAGACGGGTAGCAGTTGGTCTCGCCAATTTCAATAAGATCGACGCATTTAAAACGATGGAGGAGGGGAACAGAAAATTCTTCCGCGACCCACGGTTACTCCAATTATTTAATAAATACGCACTTTATGTTGGGTCAAACCCACTGGTCGCCCCTGCAACGCTGAACTTAATTCCACATCTGGTTGTAAAAAACGGGACGTATGTAGCCGAGCACGGTATGTATGCCATTGTAAAAGCCTTGGTGAAGTTGGCTGAAGATATGGGTGTGACTTTTCACTTCAATTCGTTTGTTGAAGAAATTCTGATGAAGGATAAGAATGCCATTGGCGTACGTGTGAAAGGAAGAGAAATTAACTATGACCGGATAGTAAGCAATATGGATGTGTACTATACATACGATAAACTTTTGCCCGGTGTTAAGAAACCCAAAAGACTGTTAAATCAGCCAAAATCCAGTTCCATCATAAGCTTTTATTGGGGTGTACAGGGTGTACATCCTCAGTTGGGTATGCACAATATGCTCTTTGCGAAAAATGAGCGGGAAGAATATGACGCAGTTTTCAGCGGCAATACAATTTGTGATGACCCTTCCGTATACATTTGCATAACTTCAAAGCAAGTACCCGGGGATGCGCCGGAAGGCTGCGAAAATTGGTTCATACTCGTCACGGCGCCCAACGAACAGGGGCAGGACTGGGAAGAGATCGTAAAGCGCACGCGAAAGAATGTGCTAGCCAAAATTAATCGAATGCTTTCAATTTCACTCGATGGAAGAATTCTTACAGAGGAAATTATGACGCCACCGGATGTCCGTACGCGTTATTGGAGCGCGTTTGGAGCAGTATTTGGCAATAGTTCGAATAGCAAAATGTCCGCCTTTTTGAGACATCCGAATTTCAGCAGACAGGTTAAAGGGCTTTATTTTGTGGGCGGAAGCGTTCACCCGGGTGCGGGCATTCCGATGTGTCTGAATTCAGCTAAAATTTTGGATAAGATTTTCAAATAGTTGTCGGGAATTCCGAAACTTTCGTATTGCCTCTATTTTTTCATTACTTGATTTTGCTGGTTGTTTTAAGGGGTCAGCTGAATGACATAATCCGTGACATCCGCAAGAATAGAAAAACCCGCGGTTTTAAGAAGTTATCGAAAGCAATACTAAATTCCCCTGCTCACATCAAACTTCTCCAGATAATCCGCAACTCTTCGGATCAAGCTACCACCCAATGCGCCATCAACAACGCGATGATCATACGAGTGGGAGAGGAACATTTTATGGCGGATAGCAATCGCATCACCCTGGGGAGTTTCAATAACAGATGGTTTCTTCTGAATGGCGCCGATGGCAATAATACCTACCTGTGGTTGCATAATAATCGGCGTCCCCATAACATTGCCGAAAGTACCAACGTTGGAGATGGTAAAAGTTCCCCCCGCCAGGTCATCAGGTTTGAGTTTGTTATTGCGCGCCCGTTTTACCAGGTCGTTCACCATTTTGGCAAGTCCGCCAATGTTTAGCTGATCAGCATTCCGGATAACGGGAACGATAAGGTTGCCACTTGGCAGCGCGACAGCGATGCCAATATTGATATCTTTTTTCCTGATAATCTTATCACCGTCTACCTGGATATTTACCATTGGGTAGTCCCTGATTGATAAGGCGACGGCTTCAACAAAGATGGGCGTAAATGTCAGCGCATCACCTTCACGTTTCTGGAATTCGTTCTTCACTTTGTTTCTCCAGGACACTATATTACTGACGTCGGCCTCAACAAAAGAAGTTACGTGAGGAGCAATGCGTTTTGAATCAACCATCCGTTCGGCGATCATTTTCCGCATCCGATCCATTTGAATGATCTCATCACCTGCCTGAATGGAGGCTGAAACCAGGGGAGTTACGGAACCCGCTGATCTTTTCGCGGGCTGGTCAGCCTGGATTGTTGATCCCTGGTTCCGATCTGTGACAAATTGTAGAATGTCTTTTTTGGTAACACGTCCTTCGGCGCCAGAGCCTGTAATAGTTTCTAGTTCAGCTACTGTAATACGCTCTTCCTTCGCAATGTTTTTTACCAGTGGGGAATAGAACTTGGAAGTTGACTTGAAATCCATGACCGCAAGATCTTGTCCGTTTGTCTGGTTAATTGTCTTGTCTTTTTCATGAGTGGTCAAGTTGTCATTGCCTGATTTTGATTTCGCGTCAGGTTCTGACGGTAATATTACAGCTTCAGCCTCCGCTTCAAGTATGGCGATGGGTGCGCCAACTTTTATGAGTTCACCATCTTTGGCTAAAATTTCTTTTAACACGCCGGCATGCGGAGAAGGTATCTCTGTGTCAACTTTGTCCGTAGCAACTTCCAACAAAGACTCTTCGAGCTCAATTTTATCTCCTGGCTTTTTCAGCCATGATAAAATAGTAGCTTCAACGATGCTTTCGCCCATTTTGGGCATGATTACTTCAACTAGCGCCATGCGAAATTATTTTCAACATGTAAAGGTAATATTTTTAATGCGTTACGCTAACGTTGGAAAGGCAAGAAATACAGGCCCATGATGTCAGAATAGGCCGCTGAACCCAGATGATACAATTGCCCAATGTTTAATTTACTTTGGCCCGGGCAATTTGTCTACAGGGGATTTTAATTGTGCTCGACGTGTGCTTTGCCATTGAGTTCAATCGCTTTGCAGTGAGGATATTTCAATCAGGCCATGCTTGAAGAGGTCAACACCGCATCCTTTGGTAAACTCAACCGTATCAAATTCAATGCGGAAATGGAAGCCAATTTAATATTGATCGACCGATCGGTTGAAAGTTGAAGTTTCTTCGTTACAGTTTGATGCCTATCGGCGTATGCAATCCAAACGGTGCCGACAGGTTTTTCCAGTGTTGCGCCTCCCGGCCCGGCAATTCCACTGGTGGCGACGCCAATATCAGTATTGAATTTGGAGCGCACCAGATTGGCCATTTCGATAATTGTCTCTTTGCTGACTGCGCCAAATTGATCCAATATTTCGGGTCTGACACCCAGTTGCCGCACCTTCATTTCATTGGCATAGGGAATAATGCTTCCCATAAAATATCCAGAGCTTCCGGGTACGCTGGTAATCAGATGAGAAAGGTATCCTCCAGTACAGCTTTCTGCTATCGAAAGGGTAAGATTTTTTTCGAGAAGGGTTTTTCCAATGACAACTTCCATTGGTCCATTACCGTGTCCATAAATATATTCGCCAACAATTGACTCAAGTTTTATTACCTGATCATTTGTTTCGACTTCGAGTATTTCCTTTGAATCTCCGTGTGCCGTTAACCTTAATTTCACCTCACCCAGGCTGGGTAAATACGCCAACTTGATATGCCCGGGCAACGAACGCTCCCAATCTGCAATCTTGTCCGCTAAAAAGGATTCACCGATACCTATGGTCCTGATCACTTTATGATGGATCACAGGCGTATTGAATGTTGCCTTCAGTTTAGGCAGAACCAGGTCACTCATCATGCGCTTCATTTCGTGCGGTACGCCAGGCATAGACACAAAGACCTTTCCATGGCGATGGAACCACATACCCGGAGCGGTGCCGACTGCATTGGTGATTTTCTCACAGCACGTTGGCAATGCAGCTTGTTGTCGGTTTATTTCCGTCAATTCCCTTCCGCGGCTTTTGAAAAATGCAGTTACTTCAGATAATGCTTCTTCGTTAATTTTTAAAGCGCAATTGAAGTATTTTACCAAACATGGTTTTGTAAGGTCGTCGTTTGTGGGGCCAAGCCCACCCGTGATGAGCACAATATCCGCCCGACTCTCCGCCTCTGAAAAAGCATTCAGAATATCTTCCTCTACATCGCCAACGGCGGTTTTCCGGATTACCCTGATCCCGGCATCACTCAGGTTGACGCCCATCCATTGCGAATTTGTATCTATGATTTGACCGTAAAGAATTTCGTCTCCTATTGTCAATAGTTCTGCAGTGACCGCTCTCATGTTAAGGTATTAGACTAGTTGATTGTTATACAATATTCCGATAAGGCTTCTTTCAGGAAGTCGCTGACCACAAAAGTATCCAGGAAGATTGAGATTCTCTCTATATTTTCTAAACGGAAATTTCTTATTAGAACGATGGATATGTGTCAACTGCAGAATCGTTGCAGCTTTTGATGCGTTTGTGTTTTTTGATGCATTTGATTTGGCTTACTTTAGGGGAAATATAGTGATATGAATTTCTCACCAACCGACTGGCAACGTAGTATATACGCTAAAGGCTTTGCTGGAATTCGACCGGCAACGAAAATTGATTTTCCCAAACTTGAAGCTTTGGCGGGCGCGCACATAAACCAGCAGGCTTTTGCCTATATCGCCGGAGGGGCAGGCAATGAAAGCACCGTTCGCGCGAACCGGGAAGCGTTTGAAAAATGCAAAATAGTTCCGCGCATGCTTTGTGATGTAGGGGTGTGTGATACACAAGTAGATTTATTTGGTCAGAAGTTACCTTCTCCGTTTCTCCTCGCCCCGGTCGGTGTATTGAAAATGGCCAATCCAGAGGCAGATGTAGCTGTAGCGCGAGCTGCGGCAGCATGTGGTGTTCCTTACATTTTTTCAAATCAAGCTTCTTATCCAATGGAGGCATGTGCAGAAGTGATGGGCGATAGTCCACGCTGGTTTCAGCTGTATTGGAGTAAATCGAATGAATTGGTAGCCAGTTTTATACATCGTGCAGAACAGTGCGGTTGCTCAGCAATTGCCGTTACGTTAGACACTCCCCTGCTGGGTTGGAGGCCGCGTGATTTGGACCTCGCTTACCTGCCCTTTTTGGAGGGTAAAGGGATCGCGCAATACACATCAGATCCTGTTTTTCAAAAAATGATGGATGAGCCTGATCAACTTTCGGTTGCCAATTCAGGCGTAAACATCAAAACCATCAGGGGGTTGATCTCAATCATAAACAATTATCCCGGGAAAGGATTTTTAAAGAAGTTGAAATCGGGAAGGCCCATAAGTGCGGTTCGTAAATTTGTGTCAACGTATACGAATCCGCGCACAACGTGGGGAGATTTGAAATTCCTTCGGGCGCAAACGAAACTACCTATTGTTCTAAAAGGAATTTTGCATCCGGACGACGCCCGCAGGGCACTGGATGCGGGCATGGATGGGATTTATGTTTCCAATCATGGTGGTCGTCAGGTGGATGGTTCGATTTCCTCTTTTGAAGCATTACCACCTATTGTTGATGCAGTAGGGGGAAAGGTTCCCGTTATATTGGATAGTGGAGTTCGTGGCGGGGCTGATGCATTTAAGGCCTTGGCGCTGGGAGCCAAAGCGGTGTGTATAGGCAGACCGTATGTTTATGGTTTGGCGATAGCAGGCCAGCAGGGCGTGAGTGAAGTGATTAGTAACTTTATGACTGAATTTGAACTGACGATGGCTCTCGCAGGGTGTAAAAATATTGGTGAAATAACCGCCGAAATGGTCACCAAAATATAGTACGTTGCGCCTCGCATTGCCGATTATTACGCGACGTGATGGAAATTTGCCTTCAGAGTTTTTTATACCTTTGGTACCTAGACAAGAATAGCCATGAGGAATATTATTCTAGCGCTTGCTGCCGTATTGGGAGCGTGCACTACAGCCCAAATTAATCAGACTATGGGTGATGTCAACAAAGCGCTGGGCGCAGAAGGCCCGTTGACGACAGCCGAAGTTGCCGAGGGTCTGAAAGAAGCCCTGATAAAAGGCATCTCTACAGGCTCCGATCTGGCCTCGCAAGTTGATGGTTACTTCATGAACCCGGAAATCAAAATACCTTTTCCCCCGGAAGTGAAGAAGGTCGAGGATAAGCTTCGGCAAATAGGGCTTGGTAATGAGGTTGATAAGTTTGTAATGACACTTAATCGTGGTGCAGAAGACGCGGCCAAGGAAGCCAAGCCAATCTTTATTACAGCCATTAAATCAATGACCATTCAGGATGCCTGGGGAATTCTAAAGGGACAACCGGATGCGGCGACACAATATCTCAAGCGTACAACATCAGCTCAACTGAAAGAGAAATTTCAACCGGTCATTCAAAACTCGCTGAAGAAAGTAAACGCCACAAGATACTATGGCGATATTGTGAATACTTACAATAAGATTCCGCTGGTGGATGATGTAAATCCAAATCTGGATGATTACGCTACGGATAAAGCCATCGAGGGATTATTCACCATGATAGCAAAAGAAGAAAGGAATATCCGGCAGGATCCCCTGGCGCGGACTACTGAACTGTTGAAGAAGGTTTTCGGCGCGCAGAATTAAAAAGGCATTAAGCCGCAAGGTTCAAGCCCATTGCTTGCAGGCTAAAGCTGCAGCGGTTACATACTATCATTAAAACAAAGTCCACCATGAGCCTTTTCGAAAAACATGAAGCGACAATCAATGACGCGATAGCCGCATTGCATGCGCGAACATTTTATGCAGCTTTTCCCGAAAACCCATCACCTGCCGTTTATGGTGAATCAGCTGACAGCGATGGAAAGGAAAAATTCCAGGCGTTGCTAGGCAAAAGATTTGACGAACTGAATCAGGCAGGTGCGGAGCATTGGATAGGTCGGGAGGAAAGTCCGTATACGCAGGATGCGCTTGGGGTAAGTTATCCATCGCTTTCGGCTGAAATACTGATCGCACGATCTGGCAAGGCCTTTCATGGCTGGCGTAAAATTGGACTGAAGGCACGTGCCGGTATTTTGATGGAATCACTGGAACGCATAAAGGGCAGATTCTTTGAAATCGCATATGCCACGATGCACACCACTGGCCAGGGTTATATGATGGCCTTTCAGGCTTCAGGTCCCCATGCGGCAGACCGGGCGCTGGAAGCTATCGCGGCAGGGTACGAAGAGTTACAACGATTCCCCGCAAAAGCGGTATGGGAAAAACCTATGGGGAAGTACACTATTAAGCTGGGCAAACAATGGCTTCCTGTACCAAAAGGCATTTCAGTAGTCATAGGTTGCTCTACTTTTCCCACCTGGAATTCAACAGCGGCGATTTATGGAAGTCTGATCACCGGAAATTCTGTGATTGTCAAACCACACCCGGGTGCGATTTTACCGATTGCCGTATATGTTTCTGAAATCCGAAAGGTTTTGAGCGAAAACCAACTTGATCCGGATGCATGCCAGCTTGCAGCTGATACTGCGGAGAATATGATCACGAAAGAACTTGCAGAACATCCAGTTGTGAAGTTGATTGACTTTACAGGCAATGCTGCTTTTGGAAATTATCTTGAATCGATTCCTGGTAAAACTGTTTTCACGGAGAAGACTGGTGTGAACTCCGTTATCCTGGACTCCGTGGAAGATGCAGATAAAGTGGCAGCCAATCTGGCATTCTCCATCAACCTTTACAGTGGCCAGATGTGCACGGCACCTCAAAATTTTTACATCCCCGAAGCTGGTATTAAGACCCCATCGGGCATCATCACGTTTGACGAATTTGCACAGAAGTTAGTGGATAATATCAACAGCCTTGTAGACAATCCGAAAGCGGGACCTTACGTATTGGGCGCCATTCAGAACAAAAAAACGTGCGATCGCATCGTGGACGTTGAAAAGCTTCAAGCAAAAGTATGGCTTAAGTCACGGGTGTTTGATAATCCCATGTTTAAGAATGCCCGCCTCGCTACGCCTGTCGTATTGGAAATTGATGCCTCAAAAGAGGAATTATTTGGAGCAGAACTTTTCGGGCCTATTGCACTGCTCATTAAAACAAAAAATACTGCCGAATCGCTGGCTTTGGCACAAGCGTTGGCGATAAGTCGCGGGGCGATATCATGCGGGGCGTATACAACTGATCATTCAGTTCGCGAACAGATTGCCGATGCCATGGCGTTGGCATGCACACCGGTATCCTTTAACCTGACTGGAAGTATTTATATGAATCAAAACGCGGCATTTTCTGATTTTCATGTAACAGGCGGAAATCCTGCCGGGAATGCATCCTTCACGAATCCGGAATTTGTAAGCAGGCGATTTACCTGGGTTGGTCATCGAGAACCGCTGAAAGAAGCATAGGCAGTGCATGCGAGTGTGAATTGAAAGCTAAAGTATAACTGGTCCCGGTACTCAGGATGACCATACAACCCACCCGGAATAGTGGATATCAATGTCGCGGATTGGGATTATTTGATGTTACAAATCCACCACCCATCCATGCTCATCACCTTTTGCCAATCATAGTCTCTATGCGTGGATCATATTTGTCGTATATTTCGTCAGAATTTAGGCGTTTGCCTCTTCGTAAGAATCCGGATACCCATTGGGATAG
Organism: Cyclobacteriaceae bacterium; assembly: GCA_029858965.1. Taxonomy (GTDB): domain Bacteria; phylum Bacteroidota; class Bacteroidia; order Cytophagales; family Cyclobacteriaceae; genus Chryseolinea. The sequence continues at coordinate 73,967 of JAOUDZ010000008.1, read as the reverse complement.
TGATAATCAATTCCGAATCGAGGTTATTTGGCCGACACCATACCCACACAATTCAACTTTAAATACAACAAACATGAACTTGAGAAATTTCACCATCTTCCTGGCATTGATTTTAATGATATCCTGTTCGCCTTCCAACAAGGAGGCTAGCGAGGACTCTAGTGATGCTGTAACCGATGAGTCAGCAACGGCCCTTGCGCCAGAGACTAATTCCGGTGTTTACTTTGTGGACCTTAAGGACGGCGACGTTGTAAAGTCGCCAGTTATTATCAACATGGGTGTAAGCGGGATGGAGATAGAACCAGCCGGCGCAGTCAATGAAGGCAAGGGTCATCATCACCTTATTATTGATGGTAGTTATGTAGCGGAAGGTGAGACCGTGCCTGCCGACGCAACACATATCCATTTTGGAAAAGGACAAACGGCAGATACTCTCGCGCTAAGTCCTGGTGAGCATACCCTTACATTGCAGTTTGCCAATGGGGTGCATGCATCCTATGGTAAAGATTGGAGTAAATCTATCTCTGTAACTGTGGAAGGGGATCTGTAGCCGGATATTACCTGCAAAAAAACCAACTTTTTTGAGTTGGTTTTTTTTTGCTGTGGCGACGCCAAACCGGGTTTGTTTTAGAAACTGGATGTGGCCCAGCCAGTCAAGCTCATGGCTGAATCTAGGCGTTTGATAATTAATTTGCTGTGAGTAGTCCCGACAGGAATCGAACCTGCATCAAAAGTTTAGGAAACTCCTATTCTATCCATTGAACTACGGGACCAAAATAATGGTCGCAAAGATAAAAATATTGGGTAAACCACCCAACGACTAAAAATGCATGTACAATCTTCCTAGGTCCATTGTGGCGGAGGCTGCCGTATAGTGGACTTTGCATTTCCATTTATTGGCGCATTTGCGTCTGAATTCGATAGTATCTGTGAGGTGTTGACCAGGAGAATTAGGGTCTTTACCGGTTCTTCGCTACCGAAGTGTTACTTTACTGTAGTTTGTAATCGGGTACTACTTTGAAATGTACTGGGGGCTCAACTTCGCGTAGTTGTCCTGGGCACTGGAGGTAACAGACGGGATCAATACAGCCAGCTTTCTTTTCCTGCTGGTCAAAATGCGCTTATCCCACTGCTCTTTTGTGTCCACAATCCATTCCTCATTTAGTTTGTCATTCTTAATATACAAGTTGTGATACTCATACTTAACTCTGACAAGACCATCAAATTTTATGACGTAGTAGTGGTAAGGCTCAATAACGGAGGTATTGTATGTTGACTTAATGGCTTTGATAATTTCATCCTGACTAACTTCATCCACCTTAATAAAATTGTTTCGCCAGAAGAATAAGTAAAGACCATCGTCGCGGTTTTCTACTAGAAGTTTCATTGGATAACTGTTTTGAGTCTACTATTAAGTCTCAATTCGTCCAGGCAGCTCATGGTTACATTCTCCATTGATGACTAAATTACAAAAGAGATTCTGCTTTTCAGTAAAATCGGTGAATTAATTTAATACTCGCCCAAAGGTTTGTTTTCCAAGATTATGCACTCTTATGCCTCCATTCATCTTTTCTTCTCGGTCCAAGTCTTTGCGCATCAGTACAATTTGCATAGCCACTTGGATTAAAGCTGTAAGTACTAGCGCTTCGGATTTATTATGGCAGAATGTTCTATAGGCCTGCGGTCTGGGGAGCCTTCGGCTGTGATATTTCAAATATATACATCCTGGACGTGTCTGGCCCATCGCAGTATTTTTTGCGAGGCTACACGGTGCATAGCATTCTACTTGTGAGATCTTAATGCATTGACATTCGGTCTGGTCTTATTTCTCATACTCCTGTCCGTACCTCAGAGTATACGCCGCGGGCATCTTCGACTTTTATTTTGTACTTTGTAAGGCTTTTTACAAAGAGAAGTTTTGGTCAAATAATTGTGAGCGCTATGACTAACAGGGAAGTGGCAAAAGTCAATGCATACGACAAAAAGATTCTGTGTGGAAATCGTTTGATGCTACGATGGGCGCTGATAACATTGGTCATGTTTGAGTCCACCTGTTCATCAAAGGAGAGTGTGTATCCACCCATAGACGAGGACTTTTGTGCCCAGATACATTTTGATGGTCCCCACGGACTTGCGGACCAATTGGCACCGTTTTCGGATCTCTCCACGTCCAAAACCGGAGTCTATTCGTTGGAGGAAGGTGACAACGCCATGATCGCCCGGGCATGGCTCTGCGAGTCGGCTGAAGAAACAATAGATATTCAATATTTCATATTTTCACCTGATAACGTTGGTTTGATAGCAGTGGATTATTTGCTTCGCGCAGCTGAAAGAGGTGTAAAGGTTCGTATTCTGATAGACGATGTCATGGTTGAAGCTGACGCCGATGAGTTGTTAGCCCTTGATGCACATCCCAATTTGTCTATAAGGATCTATAATCCTACGGCCAATATTGGCAAGAATCTGCCTGAAAAACTGTATAGTGTGGCTACCAATTTTCGGGGTTTCAATCAACGCATGCACAATAAAACGTGTATTGTTGATGGTAAGGTTGTCATTACCGGAGGGAGGAATATAGCCGATGAATATTTCGATTACGACCATGAATATAACTTCAGAGACAGAGACGTTCTGCTTATCGGGAAGGCTTCGAAGGAAGTTGAGAACTCATTCAATCGATTTTGGAACAGTTCGCTAAGTGTTCCTATTGCCAGTATTGTCCGTACTGAGCAGCTTGAATCTGAAACAGAAAAGAAATTCGAATACGTTCATCAGTATGCATGCAATCCCAGTAATTTTTGGCCTCAGGTGCGTGATAAGATTAGATCGGTTCCCATTGCTTTTGACCGGATTCAAGCCTCAGGAGATTTGGTATGGGTGGATAGTGTTTCGTTTATCTCAGATATTCCGGGTAAGAATGATGGTGAAGAAGGTCTTGCTGGTGGAGGCGTTTGTACGGATGCACTTATTAGCCTCATTAGAAATGCCAAAGTGTCCATATGCATTCAGTCCCCCTATTTAATTACCACGGACAGCAGTAGGCTCCTTTTTAGTGAAGCAGTAAGAAAGGGTGTTATGGTTAAGATTTTAACTAACAGTTTGGCATCCACAGACAATTTGGAGGCCTTCAGTGGTTACCGGCGCGAGCGAGAAGCGCTGCTGAATATCGGCGTAAACATTTATGAATTTAAACCCAATGCAGCCATTCGTTATAAAGTGATGACAGGAGCACTTCAAAAGGAAATAGACTATGCTCCAATCTTCGGCCTGCATGCCAAGTCCATGGTTATCGATAAGGAAATTGCAGTCATCGGCACTTTTAATTTAGACCCGCGCAGTGCCAATCTAAATACAGAATGTGTGGCTGTAATTTACGATGCAAAAATTGCAGGGGCATTGTTCAGCGCTATGGAACAAGATATGAAACCTGAAAATGCATGGAATACGACTTTGTCCTTTAACCCGGATAAGGAAGCTGGATGGCGCAAAGGATTCAAAGTGTGGCTAAGGGGTGTTGTCCCTAAATCAATATTATAAGCATGCGGCATCAAGAAAAATGTTATCGTTAACCGCCATCTGTTCTCGAGGGCTTTTGCAAAGCTGGTCATCATTGCTAACTTCGTTGAATAGCAAGAGCATTCATTTTTGTAGACCACTTAACGCGTTTCTTTTCGACTTGGATGTTTTCCATAGGGGAGGCGATGATGCCCGGTTTTCACATCATTTGACCTGAGTAGTACCCATCTGGCAGAGAAAATTCAATAATGTATTCAATGAAGACTGTCGGACTAATACTGCTTGTAATTTTCTGGCCTTTGGACTTCTCGATCGCACAAAACAGGACAATTGTTTTTGCCTCCGGAACCGAAGGTCATAAAGTTTACCGTATCCCGGCTATGATCAAGTTGTCCAATGGGATTTTGCTTGCCTTTTGTGAGGGCCGTGTCAGCGGTGGTAGCGATTTTGGTGACATTAATATCGTCATGAAAAGCAGCGCAGACGATGGAAACACCTGGAGTTTGCTACAAACCATAGTGGATTACGACTCCCTGCAGGCGGGCAATCCTGCGCCCGTAGTCGATCAGGCTGATCCGAATTACCCAGGCGGAAGAATTTTTTTATTTTACAATACTGGCAATAATCATGAAAATGAAATAAGAAAAGGAATTGGCCTTCGTGAGGTATGGTACAAGACATCAACCGACAATGGCCTTTCCTGGTCAGATCCGGTAAATATAACGGCACAGGTTCACCGCCCAAATCAGCCTCAAATAAATTCCGAATATCGCTTTTCAGAAGACTGGCGAAGCTATGCCAATACGCCGGGACATGCCATGCAGTTTGAGTCTGGCAAGTTCCGCGGAAGGATATTTGTTGCCGCTAATCATTCCGCGGGGGACCCGCAACCGGAATATAGGGATTATGCAGCCCATGGATATTTTACAGATGATCATGGAAGAACTTTTCATCTTGGAGAAAGTGTGGAAATCCCCGGGTCAAATGAATCTATGGCAACGGAACTTTCGGAGGGCAGACTTATGATGAACTCCCGGAATCAGCGAGGCGATATTCGGGCGCGTATCGTTTCTATTAGCAACAGCGGGGGCGTTCAATGGGATACATCCTACTTTGATAGTAGCCTGCCTGATCCGGTTTGCCAGGCCAGTATTCTTTCACTTGGAAAATGGAAGGGGAAGAATGTGCTGGCGTTCTGTAACGCGGCCGATGCAGCACGAAGAGATAATCTTACGCTTTACATTAGTTTTGATGAAGGCAGAAGCTGGGAAAAAAGGATTCCTGTTGACAAGTCGACTGATGGAAATAGAAATGATTATACGGCATATTCTGATATCATTAAAATAAGTAAAAGTAAGATTGGCATTTTGTACGAGCGGGATGGGTATTCGCAACTCGTATTCACTGCAATAGATTTGAGATAAATTTTATCAAATATTCCGCTAAGGAATATTGTATCATAATAAAAAAAGCATGCTGAAAATAGCAGAGAAAGATGCTGAACAACTTGCAAAGGAATACTATGGCGTCAAGGCATCAGTGAAGAAATTGCATGGAGAAATTGATCTTAATTTTTATTTGCAAGATTCTGCCGGCAAAGCGTACATTTTGAAGATCGCTAATCCGCAAGAGAGTCTGGCGCAGTTGGAATTACAAAACAGTATTATGAAAAGGTTGCGTTCGGCGTCTGCCGGACTGAAAACCCAGAACCTTGTACCCGCTCATGATGGTGCAGAAATCGTAACCTTAAGTATTGACGGAAGCACACGCTTTATGCGCCTGCTCACGTGGATTGACGGAAGGGTGTTGGCAACAGTAAACCCACATTCCCCGACGTTACTCTATAGACTTGGTGAAATGTGTGGTAAGGTAAGCAGAGGTCTTTCAGGCTTCGACCATGAGGCGGCGCGCCGGTTTATCAAGTGGGATCCTTCAAGCGCTGCCTGGATAAATGACCACGCCGAAAAATTCAAGGGTGAAAAAAGGGAAGTCTTTGATTACTTCTACGCACTTTTTGAAAAAGCTATGCCTGCTTTGTCATCCACACGGTACGGCATAAATCATAATGACATCAACGATTACAATGTCCTTGTAAGTGGCATTGGAAACACCGTTTCAGTAGAAGGCGTAATTGACTTTGGCGATGCGGTGTATACCAACACCATCAATGAATTGGCTATTGCCCTGGCATATGCGATGATGCACAAGAACAATCCGTTGGAAGCAGCACTTCCTGTGGTCAAAGGTTACCACGATCAGTTTCCGATCGAAGAGCAAGCGTTAGCCGTGTTGTTTCCCATGATTACAGCACGGTTGTTGATAAGCGTAACTTGCTCGGCACTCAATCTTGAGGAGCATCCGGAAAACATCTACCTTCAAGTAAGCGATGGGCCTGCATGGGATTTGCTTAATAAACTTAGAGCCATCCCTTCGGACCTGATGCATTATGCATTTCGAAATGCATGTGGCCTTATACCTTGTCCCAACAATCAGAAATTTACTTCGTGGGTTCTTGCCAATCACAATGAAGCAACCTTCCCTGTCGAAGGTGCGGAAAATGCGCGCTTTCTTGACCTTAGCGTGGGAAGCCTGGATGCAGGCACGATGAATAATTTACTTGACCCCAATTTGTTTGACCGTAAAGTCTCACAGCTGATGGCAGACACAGGAGATTCCGTAGCGATCGGCCGGTACGACGAACCTCGGGCTTTTTACAGCACTGATGCCTTTGCATTCCCTGGCAACGATGCTCAAGCGTGGCGAACAGTGCATATTGGTATGGATTTTTTTGCCTCCCCAAAGACAGCTGTCGTCGCTGTCTTGGATGGAACATTATACAGCGCCAAAAATAATGACGCTGATCGGGACTATGGTCCAACCCTGATTCTGGAGCATAAGATTTCTAACGATTTTATTTTTTATACCCTATATGGTCATCTTACCACCGACTCGCTTTTGTCATTTACGGTTGGCCAGTCATTCAAAAAAGGAGAGGTGATAGGGCGGATTGGAAATAGAAGTGAAAATGGAAATTGGCCACCGCATCTTCATTTCCAGATCGTGCTGGATATGCTTGGTAAGGTCGGCGATTTTCCTGGTGTAGCCAGCGCAAACGAGCGGGGATTATGGAAAAGCATTTCTCCGGATCCATGGCTACTCTTGACCGGTAAGCGTTCAGCGCAACAACCTTCGTTGTCGAAAGAAGAGATTGTAGACTATCGAAAAAAGCACCTGGGAAAAAACATGAGCATTTCCTACCGCGATCCGATCAAGATGGTGAGAGGTCACGGTGCTTATATGCTGGACGATACCGGGCGCAGATATTTGGATACGGTTAACAATGTTGCGCACGTAGGGCATGAACATCCGCGTGTTGTTTGTGCAGGTCAGCGTCAAATGGCCGTACTCAATACCAACACGCGTTATTTGCATGAGAACATTGTGAAGTTTGTTGAGGCCATTCTGGAAACCATGCCCTCCGGCTTAAATGTGGCCTACATCGTTAACTCTGGAAGTGAGGCAAACGAATTGGCTTTGCGGCTCGCAAAAAATTATACCGGCCAAAAGGATATGATCGTTTCAGAAGTCGGTTATCATGGAAACACAAATGCCTGCATCGAAATCAGTTCCTATAAGTTTGATGGAGTCGGCGGAAAAGGAGTATCACCCAGCGTTCATGTTGTGCCAATTCCGGATGTATACCGCGGAAGGTATCGCGATGACGATCCAAAAGCAAGCAGTAGATATGCATCGCACGTTCAGGGAGCGGTCACTTCCATTCATCAGCTTGGACGTAAACCTGCTGCCTTGATATTTGAATCTGTTATTAGCTGCGGTGGGCAAGTTGAGTTGCCAAAGGATTTTTTAAAAGAAGCTTATCAGCATGTCAGAAAGGCCGGAGGCGTATGCATCGCAGATGAAGTACAGACAGGCTGTGGGCGTGCGGGAGATTTCTTCTGGGCATTTATGGAACACGGGGTAGTTCCTGATATTGTTACGATTGGAAAGCCCATTGGAAACGGTCATCCATTGGGTGTTGTTGTAACAACGCAATCTGTGGCAGATGCCTTTGTGAATGGAATGGAATATTTTAACACTTTTGGCGGAAATCCGGTTTCCTGTGCTATCGGACTGGAGGTCCTAAGCGTAATTAAAGATGAAGGTCTGCAACATAATGCAAAAATCATCGGAGACTACCTGAAATCAGGATTACGAAATTTGATGAAAGAATATGAAGTAATCGGTGATGTGCGGGGCCCCGGTCTATTCATAGGATTCGAATTTGTTAAGAATAGAGAAACGAAAGGACCGGCGACGGAGGAAGCTTCATATTTCGCAAACCGTATGCGCGACAAAGGAATTCTAATGAGCACAGATGGCCCTTATAATAATGTAATAAAAGTGAAGCCTCCTATCGTTTTTACTCACTCGCAGGCGGACTACCTGCTTGAAGCAACGGAATTGGTATTGAAGGAGGATTTCATGATGCCCGGGAAGTGAGAAGGATTTTAAGTGATCAACGAATAATCCGAACAGCACCTTTTATGTCTGTGTTATTAAGCAGCCTAATGACATAGTAATAAGCATCTTCCTGTAAGGCTTTGCCGTTCATTTTTCCGTCCCAGTTGTTCTTATATGATATGGCCTCATAGATTTGTTGACCAAACCGGTTAAAGATCATTAATAAGGAATTGTCGAAAACTTCAGATTGCGGCCATTCCCAGAAATCATTGATGCCATCATCATTCGGGGAAAAGTAGCGCGGTATCTCGCTCATCGCGATTTCTTCGGCAACTACTGAAATTTGTATTTGATCTTTACCGGTGAGCCCGTTCTGGTCCGTAACGGTAAGTTCAAATTCGTACTTACCCGCTATCAGGTTGGTTAGCGTAACTTCGGGGGCAGCAGTGTTTGATAACGTTGCCACATCGGGACCAGATAACTGGACCCATTCATAGGTGACAGTTGAACCGTCTGCAGCCGTACCTGAACCCTGCAAGGTAACTTCATTTTCAGGTAGCAAAAGCGTCTCGTCCGGACCTGCAAAAGCAGTTGGAGAAATGGGGCTTACAATAGAAATGCTTACAGATTTAGAACTTGTGACTGCATTGAGATTATCAGTTGCCTTTACCTTGATGGAGTAATTTCCTTCGGGGACGTTATTCCAGACAAAACGATAGGGGCTAGTTAAGTCTTCGCCTAATTTTGTGGAGCCACTGAAGAATTCCACTTTGCTTACCGCTCCATTGGGATCCGAAGCGTTCGCCTTGATGGTGATGGATGATCCAGCGAGAAAAGAAGTATTATTGGAAGGACTGGTAATGCTTACGACAGGAGGAGTATTGGCGGCAATTACATGTATTGAAACGGCGGCCGAAGTACCAACAGCCCCTAAATTATCGGTTGCCTTCGCCGTGATAGAATAATCTCCCACTGGAACATTGTTCCACAGGAAGCCATAGGGACTAGTAGGATCTTCTCCCAGCTTAGCTGTTCCATTGAAGAATTCAACTTTAGTTACGGAGCCATTTGCATCGGAAGCAGTCGCCGCAATTGTAATAGCGGCACCGGCTGTAAATTGGGCATTGTCTGAAGGTCCCGTTATTGTTACTGTTGGTGCTGTATTCACCACGATTGTAATCGTAGCTGGCTTTGATACAGCAACAGTGTTCAAGTTGTCAGTAGCTTTAGCAGTAATGGCATACTTTCCAGCTGGAGCATTTTTCCATACAAAACTGTATGGGGCAGTAAGATCCTCCCCCAATTTAATTGTTCCATTGAAGAATTCAACTTTGGTCACGGAGCCATTCTGATCGGAGGCAGAAGCTGCGATGGTAACTGGAGTCCCCGTGATAAATTGGGAGTTGTTAGATGGACCTGTTATCGCTACTGTCGGTGGGGTGTTTGCATTTACAATTATTGTAACGATCGCAGAAGTAGTCGCATTGCTTTCGTTGTCGGTAGCTTTGGCCGTTAAGGCATGCGTTCCGGTTGGAGCATTATTCCATACAAAACTGTATGGGCTAGTAAGGTCCTGTCCCAGCTTGGTTGTGCCATTGAAGAATTCAACTTTCGTAACGGAACCATTTGCGTCGGAGGCGGTGGCTGTAATGGTAACGGATGTTCCAGATATGAATTGGGCATTGTTTGATGGGCCTGTTATCGCTACCGTGGGTGGGGTTTTCGCATTTACTTTAATCGTAACGATAGCAGAAGTCGTCGCACTGTTTTCGTTATCCGTTGCTTTTACAGTCAAGGCAAGAGTTCCAACAGGAGCATTATTCCAAACAAAATTGTACGGACTGGTGAGATCCTCTCCCAATTTAGTTGTGCCATTAAAGAATTCAACTTTAGTCACAGAGCCATTGGCATCGGAGGCCGTAGCTGTAATGGTTATGGGAATTCCGGCAGTAAATTGAGCGTTATTTGATGGACCGGTTATCGATGCAGTAGGCGCAGCGTTCCCGTTTACGGTAATCGTAACAGGGGAAGACGTTGTTACGCGGTTTTGGTTGTCAGTAGCTTTGGCCGTTAAAGGATTCGTTCCTATTGGGGGATTGTTCCACACAATACTGTATGGGCTGCTGAGATCTTCTCCCACTTTTGTAGTTCCATAGAAGAATTCCACCTTGTAGACCGAGCCATCCGCGTCGGAGGCATTTGCTGAAATGGTAATGGGTGTTCCTGCGGTAAACGACGAATTGTTGGCCGGACTAGTGATACTCACAACGGGAGGAATATTAGGTGTGGTTGTAACGGGCACTGGGGTGTATCCCGGAACCCACGGATTTGGATCTCCAAACTCATAAGCGCCAGCGTCCGGGGCGTTTTCCAGGTATCCATCAGTAATTCCCGGGATATGTACGCCTAGATTTCGAGCAGGGGATGACGCGGAAATACGGTAGCGTAACCCTCCAGTTCCGGACTGTAGATATGAAGGATTAGTATTTTCCATGACCGAGTTAGCATTGTCTACCTGAACTGAGTTTTGTGCAGCCATTATCTCATCTCCGTATATATTATTTCTCATCTTATCCAGCGGCGACGAACATACATTCTTGTATGACTGCATATAATGGTTGCCTCCGGGGCCATAAAATCCTCCAGAACTGTAATTATCGACAAACGTATTATTATACAAATTTGACTTGGCATGGTTCATTCCTTCATAACAGGGGTTACTAAAAACCGCATTACCATTACAATTCCAGATTACGTTATGGTGCAGTGTACTCCATCCAGAACCCATGTCCCAATAGATTCCCGCATTTACGCCTTCTTCGGGCTCGCCTGTACCTGACCATAGATTTTTACTGTCGTGTATCCAGTTGTGGTGCATCACCGAACCATCCGTATTCTGATATCCTCCGGCATACGAGGCTCCTGCATCAGCACTAAGCCGTTCAAAATCATACCAATCGTTGTACGCTACTTCTACATTGAATTTATTGTCGTGAAGCAAAGCACCCCAATCCATACAACTCCTGCCCATGTTGTACATGGTATTGTTCAGTATCTTTTGATTAGAAGAGTGATCCCATAGTGTAACTCCGCAACCATAGTTTCCATCCATACCAAATCCCTGTGCGAGACAGTTGTCCATTATACCGTTTTGACCTAACCATACCGCTTGTATTCCCCAGTTTAGTTCGCTATTTCTTATTATGCTATTAGGGCCAAGCAGTCGTATACCAGTTTGTCGGGCATTCCAGTAAACTAAAGCCAATCCGTCGTAGAGTTCTGCGCTGTTAGTCCAATTAACCCTTATTGCATGATTAAGATATGATGCTCGTATGTTATCAATTACTATAGTATTGCTTGATGTACTAGCAACCACGGGATCGCATCCAATGAACTCTAATCCGTTTACTGTGATGTATGAATTCGCTCTAAGATTAAATCCATAATTACGCGCTTTGTACTCTAACCCCGTTGGGGATCCTCCTCCTTGTTGCCAAAAGTATAGGGTTCCAGCTTCGTAATGAAATTCCTTTTGTTGAGTAAGTAAATTCAGTTTTCCGGTAAGAAAAAATCGCTTTCTTTTAGCAATATCGGGTTGTGGTTGATTCCAAGTTATGGTGCTACCTGCCTGACCAGTTACATATCCGGTGAGCGCTACATACCATCCTCCTACCCAACAAAGCGCACCTGTTACGTTTGGGGGTATAGAGGCGTCCGTTATTGTGTTGCTGGTAGAATTTGTAATACTTCTGTAGGAAGAGCGATCAAGCATATCTGAAAAGTTATTCATCTTCGGCCATCGTGCTTCGATCTGAGGTTCGCCGTCTTTGAATAACTGATTAGCCAGAATTTGTGTATTGCTGAAGGTGTCCTTATTAAAACCGTCTACTGGTAGTGTAATGGCCTTCTTATATATACTGCCATTATGAACAGTCCATCCTGTTTCACTGATGGGTTCAAGCCCACTGATGATCACGCGGGCGCCATTGTCAGCTTGGTAAATTATCGGGTTTGCTTGGGTTCCGGAATTTGCCGGCACAACAGTTTCCCGGTAGGTGCCTGAACGTATATTTACAACATCGCCCGCTACCGCCACATTGGCAGCCTTTTGGATGGTCGCAAATGGTAGTGACGCCGTACCTGGATTGTTGTCCGATGCGCCAGGCCCACCCACATAGTAAGCCGTAGCGAATGTACCATAAAAGCAAACTACAAACAGAAGTAAAGCAAGTGTCCGCCTCATCATTTTTAATTTTTGATTTGAATCTAGTTCGACGCTTGACAAAGTGTCAAACTGCGGCAGACCAAAGGGAAATCGTAAGACCTTAAATGTGGGGATTGGTTGAGTGCTTAATTTATACTCACTCCCCGTGTGGAAAAGCAAATCACGATCCTCCTACGCTGCCAAAATAAAAAATTAAAGACTCAGCTATAACCAATGGTTAAAGATTGACTGTTTCCACCAATGCCAAAAGCCGGCTTCGATAAAGTAACCGATTCGTAGCTGAAACTTGATTTTTAAACGGATAAAAGAATTGGTGGAAACGGGTCAGCTAACAACGCTACTTGATGTTGGAAGGGGATAGAGAATGGTTTTGGGAAATTTTAGACCTTTTGAAAGACAGTTCATTTCCCGAAAAAGACATTTGCCCATCATTGTGATGCCAATACCATCAAGAATGTAAAGACTTTGGCCTAACCAGATAGCCGATTATATACGTGCCTGTTGTAAGGAGTATCCTCTTAACCACTGCTCAAAGGAGGATCTTAGCCCTTGGTTTGATCAAATGAAATTAGCTCTTTTTTTGAGAAACGAAATACTGTAACTTTTCCCTGCATTTTCTAACGCATACTCATTATCTATGTGCACTGAATACCGTATATGGGCAGATGTCGACCTAACATGATTTCGAAAATAAAGTACCTGGCCCTAAGAAATTTGTTGAGCAGCAGCGCTTTTGGAAATCTTTGCGAAATCATATTTCTATTGAAAATTCCGGTCGCTTCCTTGCTGGTTTTTCTATTGGTCACCGTAACTCCTGTTCTCGCCCAGGGGGCACAAGATCTTGATAGCAATAGTTTTTGGTTATGGACCTTCCTGGGAAGATTACACCCGATGATCGTTCACTTCCCCATCAGTTTACTTTTGGTGGCATTTCTTCTGGAAATCATAAGTTGGAAAAGAAAAGGGGATGATTTTCATGCGGCGATAAAACTATTGGTTCTTCTTGGAGCCTTGTCCGCCGTTGTGGCTGTTGTGTTGGGGCTACTGTTGTCGAACAGTGAGGAGTATGGAAGTGAACTGTTTCCTGTGCATCAATGGACCGGGATCGCAACGATGGTCCTGGCTTCCCTAACGACACTATCTTATTTTAGAGATACTTTTCACGCAAAGAGGATTTTTCTTGCCGTCACGGTAATTACAGTTACGCTTGCAGGGCACTATGGTGCAATGTTAACGCACGGTGAAGACTATCTGACAAGTGCCTTGCCATCCAATGAATCTGATCAGAATATTAGTCAAATTGATTTTCAGGTTGCAGTGCGTGATGGTCAATTGAATGAAAATCAAATCCAGGAACTTAACCTGCAGGTGCGCACTATTTTTGCACACCATTGTTACAAGTGCCATGGAAGGGCCAAGGTAAAAGGAGAGCTGCGTTTGGATTCCCAAGAATCTATCATGAAGGGCGGAGAAGATGGTGCAGTAATAGTGCCCGGAAATCCTGATAACAGTGAGTTGATCAGGCGTATCTCATTGCCGCGGAGCCATAAGGATGCTATGCCGGAAAAAGGGAAAGGTCTTTCTAAAGATGAGATTGCGTTGCTTAAATTCTGGATTATGCAAGGCGCTCCGTGGCCGACCGGACCCGAGAAAAGTGTGTACCGTGTAGCAGCACTTGAACCTCGAATGCCTATCCTGCCAGACGCAAACGGCAAGCGAACACGCCCGGTGGATAGGTTCGTAAATGAATATTTTGAAAAGAACAAAATAGAATGGGGCCGTCCTGTGGACGATCGCACCTATATCAGAAGAGTATATCTTGATATTATTGGTTTGTTGCCGCCTCCGGATTCCATCACTTCATTTATGGATGATCCCCACGCAGACAAGCGGGAACAACTGGTGGGCAGGTTGTTGAATAGAAACGATGCGTACGCACAACATTGGCTTACTTTTTGGAATGATGCTTTGCGCAATGATTACACTGGTACAGGTTACATCACAGGAGGAAGGTCAGACATAACGGAATGGTTATATAGCGCGTTGCGAAATAATATGACCTATAATCTTTTTGTAAAGGAATTGATAAGCCCGAATAAGAAATCCGAAGGCTTCATTCGTGGTATTAAGTGGAGGGGTACAATAAATGCCAGCCAGAGAACTGAAATGCAGGCAGCACAAAATGTTGCGCAGGTGTTTCTTGGCCTGAACATCAAATGCGCCTCTTGTCACGATAGTTTTATCAGCGACTGGAAACTTGATGATGCTTATGCTTTTGCCAATATATTTGCGGATACCACGCTTGAAATAAACAGATGTGATAAGCCAACCGGAAGAAAGGCTGGTATAAGAATTTTATATCAGGAATTAGGCGAAATTGATTCGGGGGCAGTAACTGAAGAGCGGTTGAAACAATTGGCTGATTTTCTGATTCAACCTAAAGACGGGCGCCTGTATCGGACCGTGGTCAACCGTATATGGGGCCAGTTAATGGGCCGGGGAATAGTGGAACCTGTCGATGTTATGGACAACGAACCATGGAGCCAGGATCTGCTGGACTGGCTTGCATCAGATTTTGTGGATTCCGGATATGATCTTAAAATCCTCATCTTTAAGATTCTTACTTCCGATACCTATCAACTGCCCTCTGTTGGCATAAAGGAAGAGGCGTTTATCACTGCGCCAGATTATGTGTTTGCGGGAATGTTGCGAAGGAGGTTGACAGCAGAGCAATTCGTGGATGCAGTAAGCCAGTCATTGCAGCCTGTATATCCTGATAGTCTCATGGTATATGCGTTGCTACCAAAATCAATCAAAACTAATATTCCGTTTGCACGCGCCGCACTGGTGAAAAATGATCGGTTTCAAACGGCACTGGGCAGACCCAACCGGGAAACAGTCTCCACCAGCAGGAATTCACAGGCTAACCTGCTTCAGGCACTTGAACTTACTAATGGTACCCAATTTAATGAGGCAATAAAAAGAGCTGCTGAAGTGTGGCGTAAAAGATATCCGGATGTGAATAAACTCATACAGGAGGTTTATAGAAATACGCTTGGCAGATTCCCCGTTTCCGAAGAAGAAGCGATAGCCCTAAAAACATTGGGGCAATCTCCTTCAGAAGGGGCTGTGGAGGACTTCATTTGGGCAATGGCCCTCCATCCAGAATTTCAGTTGATATATTAACGACTGGCAGAAACCGACGAATTGCGTAAATTTAGTATATCATGAAGGCAGATTGGAATAGAAGGGAATTTATAAGGACCTCAAGTGCAGCAACGCTTGCGGCATTGGCAGCAAGTTCGCCTGTGGCGAGTTTGCTGAATGGATGCATTTCGAAATCTCCGATCCGCCAATCAACTGCAGATACGGTTATACTGTTATGGATGGCTGGCGGCATGGCGCATACGGAAACCTTTGACCCAAAGCAATACACACCCTTTGAAAAAGGGATGGAAGGAAACAGGGTATTGAGCACGTTCAATTCTTTTCCTACGGCGTTGGATGGCATACAGTTTTCTGAGGGATTGCAGTCTATTGGCAGCGTAATGGACAAAGGCACCTTAATACGGTCCTATGTGGCGGCAGATATGGGACACATCCTGCACTCCAGGCACCAGTATCATTGGCACACATGCTATGAACCACCCCAAACCGTAGCCGCTCCGCATATCGGTTCATGGATTGCTAAGGAATTGGGGCCGAAAAATCCGGTGATACCTGCCTTTATTGATATTGGACAGCGCTTTGACGTGGGTGAGGCGGAAGAGTTAAAAGCTTTTCATACCGCTGGTTTCCTGGGCAATGAATATGGACCTTTCTTTATACCTGATCCAAGCCAGGGATTGGAAAGTGTACGACCTCCCGTGGGTATGGATGCTACACGATTTGAGCGTCGCAATCAGTTGTACAATGACCTCATAAGCAAAAGCCCTGTGGCTGAATTTGGTACTGATTATCAAAAGGAATCGTTGAAACGATCCATGGAGCAAGCCTACATGTTGCTCAATTCGCCGGAAGCAAAAGCATTCGACCTTAGTCAGGAACCAAAGGAAGTTTATGATACCTACAATACCGGCAGGTTTGGATTGGGATGTCTTCTTGCCCGACGGCTCACGGAACATGGGGCAAGATTTATCAGCGTCACTACGGAATACGTTCCTTTTATGGGGTTTGATACCCATGAAAATGGGCACACGCGTATGGTGGATATGAAGAAAATGATTGATGCTCCCATTGCACAATTGATTAAAGATTTGGATCAGAGCGGTAGACTAGACCGCACGTTAGTTATCCTGGCGAGCGAATTCAGCCGGGATATGATGGTGGAAGGTAGACCCGGCGCAACAGTATTGGAACAGGTAAATCAACCCGATGTCTTGTCCGAATTAAAATTTTACGGTATGCACCGCCACTTCACGGACGGTTGCTCCATTCTGATGTTTGGTGGCGGAATCAAAAAAGGTTTTGTGTACGGCAAAACGGCTGATGAGAGACCATGCAAGTCCGTTGAAAATCCTGTAAAGATTGACCAGATCCACCAAACGATATACCATGCCCTGGGCATACCTCCGGACACCCAATATGAAATTGAGGAGCGTCCTTTTTTCACCACACCGGATGGCAAAGGTGAAGCGATTAAGGATTTATTGATCAACCCGACGTCAGTCTAGGGCTTTGCTTACTGGCTATAGCTGCCAACCGATGGAAAATAAATTATCTATTTCTTAACCTTAGACTGGTTGTTAATAGGCTTTATGTAAGCTGTAATCAGTTCAGCCAATTTTCTGTATCCTTCCGCATTTGGATGCAACCCGTCTGTAAATAATGCTTCATTGATCTTTCCATCTTCTCCAAGCAGCACTCTTCCTGCGTCCAGGTAACGGACGTTCATTAAACCTGAAACTGCTACGATCCCTTGATTCAATTCAGTAATTTTGTCCTCATCATTTCTACGGGGATAGATACCCAACAACAGAACGTCAGCGTGCGGCTGGTGGACCTTGATCGCTTCAGTCAGGAACTTTAATCCCTCAAGAATTTCGATATCAGGATTAATCGATATGTTATTCGTGCCAATGAGTATGATAATTTGATCGGCTTCATAACCGGACAATTCATCGTGGTACACTCTCCACAACACGTTTTCAATTCGATCCCACCCGTACCCAAAATTCCGGACCCCTAACGGCTCAAAAAATTTATGCCAGGAATCAACACCGTTTGCAATGGATGTCTTGGGTTCTCCTCCCCAGAAATGGGTAATGGAATTACCCATGAAAATTATCCGCGGTGGATTGGTTCTATTAAGCGATAATATCTCCTGGTGCCGGCGGTCCCAATCATATACTTTTGCGTCTCGGCTTTGAATAACTGGTTGCGTTGTGGGGTACACACCAATTGGTTCCATCAAGATCTGCCGAGTTATCTTTTCGTAGGCATTGGCATATGCTTGCATACCAAGGTCGTTGGGGTGAATTCCGTCTACCGTCCCGTCGAGCGGCAGTCCGATATCTTCCTTGGATAGCAGGTAAATGTTGGTTTCACCTTCCGATTTCAGGCGCTCGAATGCTTCACGCTGAGCCTGGTTAAGGGCCATATATAGTCTACGCTTATTAGGGTTAATCGCTTCATCGCTGAAGCCGCAATGTTCTACCAACAGGATTGGCGTCGTCTTTCTTTTTTCGCGGAGTAATCTGACAGACTGTAGAACCCTGTCACGAACTTCCTGGGCGGCAAGCGGATTTGATGCATCCAGATTTGGCAGGCAATCCAGATTTGGCAGGCAATCCAGAATATACAATTTGGCATCGATCTCTCGCAGCAACTCAATGACCTCTTTTTCCAATCTTCCGTTGCCAGAAAAACCAAGGTTAATCAATGGACGATCAAGTGCGCGACCTACAATAGTTGGCCAGGCCATTCCAGGACGAGAGGCGCAGCCCCCTTGTGCAATGGACGTACCATATACCACAATCGGTTTTTCCGAACGTATGGGCAAAGGGTTGAATTGCTTTCCTGTGGGTACGCCGATTTCCATCCACACAATGCTGTTGTAAAGTGGAAAATACAATCGGTATTCACGTCCTTGCTTGTGGTAGGTATCATTTGGTTCCAGGCCGCTGAACCGGTATTCGATTGTATCGCCCATCGCATATTTTGCTGCGCACCATAACCATTTCCCATCAGCATTTATGGCGTATAGATCAACACCGGTAACGCCGGTGGCAGGCATGTGCGGCATGGCTTGCGGCCCAGTCACTTTGTAGCGCACAATAATCTGATCGGTATCAGACTTGAACCGCAGCATCAGTCCCGCAGAGTGATGTGACAAATTCCAAACATCTTCCCTGACAGTTTTTTCTGCTCTCGCCGGAAAGCGGTCATAAGGGTTTTGAACCTCTTTCGGCCAGGCCTGCCCTTCAATTACCGGGTATGCATTCTTTGCAGGATTCCACCACGTGTAGGCTGTGTTTTGTGCAAATGCCAGCAGGCTTTGAAAAAAAATAACGCAGAAAATTGAACAGCTTCTGATTATCATGATTTATGATGTTTGTCGTTTGAATATTTAGAAGATCAAAGACCACGCCTACCGAGAAAGCTCTTCTTGTCTGGTATGCACTATCTTCCCTGCGATGATCGTCATTTCGATATTGATGTTGTCATCAAAAATCACGATATCCGCATCTTTCCCGGCAACGAGTGATCCCTTCCTGTCGGATACCCCAAGAATGCGTGCGGGTGTACTGGTGATCATCTTGATAGCATCCAGCAGGGGTACGTCCGCTGCGAACACCATGCTCCTGATCAGCCGGTCTGCAGTCGCTACGCTACCGGCAAAAGAACCACGGTCAGGCAACTTTGCCACACCATCTTCCACAATTACTTTCAGCCCGTTGTGCAAACTCCCCAGCATACTCTCTCCCGGAGGCATACCGGCCGCCCGCATTGCATCGGTAATCAATGCTGTTCGGTCTGCCCCTTTAATTTTGTAGACCAGTTTTAGTAACGGTGGGGGTAGATGAATACCATCCGCTATGATCTCTACGTCCATTTCATCAATGATGAATGCACTTTCAATTACACCTGCGTACCGGAAGGCATTCTTTCGCGTCACGCCGGACATACCGGAATACAAATGAGTAGCCAGTGTAAATCCGTTTTCAAAAGCCAACAATACATCCTCATAAATTGCATCGGTATGCGCAACTGCGGGCAGGACACCATGTGATTTCATGTAGCGGCCAAATTCTATCGCACCTTTTAGTTCGGGCGCTGCGCTCCAGCGCTTAATAGAAGAAAAACGCGATAGTATTTCTGCATATTCGACGGGATCAGGATCGCGGATATATCGGGGATCCTGCGCACCCCGCTGCGCCATGGCAAAGTAGGGACCCTCCAGGTGCATCCCTATAAACTGTGCGCCGTCTGCATTCTTTTCATTGGCCTTTTCATACGCATGTAACGTTTGGATCAACTCTTCCGGACTTGCGGAAAGTGTTGTTGGCAACATGGAGGTGGTTCCATATTTCGCGTGCAAGGCAGCAATTTTCAGAAAGGCGGTCTCCGTACCATCCATAAAATCATGCCCCCCGCCGCCGTGCACATGGATGTCAACAAAGCCAGGTGCTATGTATTTTCCTTTTGCATCAATTTCAACAGCATTGTCAAATGTTTCATTTCTGTCGCTTACCGCAGTAACCTTGTTTCCTGTGATAAGCACAGTTCCTGCAGGAATTATCCTGTATGGCGTGATGACCTTTCCATTAAATATTTTTAGTCTTGCCTGGTTCATTTAGAAAATAGTCAAATGGTTAAGCATAATTTTTCCCCTGTAGGACTACGCCTTTGCGCTTACGCTTGTTCTTGTCCAGCTTCGAATACGATGCCCATAAATAGCATAGAATACAAGGAAAATATAACAAGGAAACAAGACCCAATAGGCAAAGCGCACATTGTGTAAATCTGCAAAGTATCCATAGAATAACGGCATAATTGCATTGCCACACAACCCCATGATCATTACAGAAGCACCAACCTTCGTGAATCTACCCAAGCCATCCAGCGCCAACGGCCATATTCCTGCCCAAACCAGCGAGTTTGCAAATCCCAATAGGACGACAAACCAGATGGATATGTCTGCAGTGTGACCTAAAAAGGTTACTGTTCCACTTACGTTGATGATGAGCAACGTAAGTATTGTACCCAGCATGGTGCAAAAGCGCAGTGTATTCACCTGACTGATAAATTTTGGTATGCATATAATGCCCAGGATATATCCACAAATTGTTGCGAAAAGCGTGTAGGACGGGAACACTTTGGCTTCAAGCAGATTAATCTTCATGGAACTTGCATATCCAATGATGGTATCAATGGCGATGACCTGCGTGCCAACATGGAGAAAAATGGCAATGGCGCCAAGAATCAAGTGAGGGAACTCAAATATGCTTTTCTTGGATAGATTGGCTGTTGCAACCTCCGCACTTTCATGTTCAGTATTGATTTCGGGAAGGGGAGAATACCGAATCATTAACCCCAGCGCAAATAATACGGTACCAACACATGCATATGGAAAAATCACTCTTCTAATCAATTCATCCAGCGCCGCATTCTTTTCTACTTCGGTCATCGTTGCCAGCGTTTGGAAGAGTTCGGTATCCGTAGCTCTTAAAATAACGGCGGCAAAGAGCAGTGGCGCCAAAATACCTGCGCCTTTATTACAAATGCCCATGATACTGATGCGCTGCGCCGCTCTTTCTTTCGGACCCAAAACAGTTATGTATGGGTTGGCCGCGGTTTGCAGTATAGCAAGGCCTATTCCTATCGTGAACAAGCCCAATAGGAACACTTCATATGTTCGCATATATGCCGCAGGCACAAAGATGAAGGCGCCTAATGCCATTGTCCAGAATCCAATCATCATACCCTTTTTAAACCCAACTTTCATTAATAGGTAGGATGATGGGACAGACATGATGAAATAAGAAATGTAGAACGCAAAAGCAACAAGGTAGGATTGAAAATTGGTGAGCTCACATGCAATCTTAAAATAGGGAATGAGAATAGCGTTTACCCAGGAAACAAAACCGAAAATAAAAAACAAGAGGCCGATAATAAGAATCGAAATAATGGTGTCTCGCTTTGTTAATGAACTAACATCTATTGCAGTGGATACAGATTTACGCATGTTTAAATACCTCTGATTGAAAAAATGAATTAATAATTTGACGCCTCACTTTGCACCGATTTCAGGAGTAAGTAACGAAGCCGAAGCTGTGTCCAAATATATTGTGCAACGCGGATGCATTTGCAGAATACTAGCGGGAAAAAGATTGCTTACTTGTTGTTCCAAACAATTCTTTACTGCCTTTGCTTTTCTGCTATCCGGCACCGAACAAATTATTTCTTTTGATTTCAAGATTTGCTTTATAGACATGCTGATCGCACGCCGTGGCACATCCTCAATTCTTGGAAACCAGCCCTCACCAAACTGTTGTTGAACGCAAGTGTCATCCAGTGCCACAACAATATAGGGTTGCGCAATCTCAAAATCAGCTGGTGGATCATTAAATGCCAGGTGACCATTCTCACCAATGCCGACGAGGGCGACATCAATGTGGTGTTTCGAAATTAACTCACTAAGACGTTCGCATTCTGCGACGGGATCAACCTCACCGTTGATAAGATGTGCTGCTTTTAACGGAGGGACCTTCGACAGAAATCTTTCCATTAGGTATTTCCTGAAACTTGCCGGATGTGTAATGGATAATCCAATGTATTCATCAAGATGAAACATAACTACTTTACGCCAATCGACATCCGGCTCACTGACAAGTTGATTTAATGTTTCAAATTGACTGGTGCCCGTCGCCAAAATAATATTCGCGCTTCCCTTTTCAGCTATTGCGGTACGAATAATATCTCCAGCACGGGCGCCGGCAACCTTACCCATTTCAGACTGATCCTGACTAATTATTATATTCATTTTAAAAATTTACTTCAGTTTAGCAATTATACAATCTTTTTGGCTTTGTCGCGCACCACCGAATCGCTCAGGAAGATCTAAAAATCATGAGTTTATCGAATGTGTCATTGCTATCGTGACTACTCGTTCAAAATACCGGAATAGAAATCCACTATCTCTTTCTCCATCCTCGGTGTTATTCGGTTAATTTCAACCGGAGTCTGAAATAGCAGATGATTCGGTTTTCCATATAAACCGTAAACATTTGTAACGGAATTCATTGTATTTCTTACCTCATCGAGGTCTGTATAGCGATCCAGCTCAGGCGATATAACGAACAGTGGCCTTGGCGCAATGCATGAAATAATCTCTCCAAAATCAAGTGGTAAATCCGCTGGGTTTTCAGCGAATGATCCTAGCCTGGGAAGGAATCCATGGAGGTGGGAGTAGGTTCTCAGGCTTTCATGTGTTTTGTTACTGGCTCGCCATGGAGAGAAAGCTGATACTACGGCCACACCAGCTATCCTTTTATCCTGTGCTGCTGCCATCAGCGCAACACTTCCACCAATTGTATTTCCCAGCAAGAAAATATGTCTACTGTCAATGAAGTCAAACTCTTGCAGTGCATCTGTACAGGCAGCAACATCACTTACCATTTTCCCCATCTTTGACCAGGTTGGAAAGCGCTGGTAAAAATACTGGGCTTCCTCCATCCTTGTGCCAAAGCCGAACATATCGATGGCCAGAATAGCAAAACCTTTGTCAATCAGTACCTGAAAAAAAAGATCATTTCCGCGACCAAGCTCAAGGCTATATCCTTTTGCAAAACCATGGCCATGTGAATATTGATGTAGAAAGACAACCACAGGAATTTTCGCGCCGAATTTCAGCACTTTGTTTCCAGCGGCATCAACGGGAAAATATAACATACCCTTCAAATTATCCCCAATAGAAGAATGCGGTCCGATGTAGGTTATGCCGGCTCCGGTTACATTCGGACGACCGGTAATTTTGTCAATCCAGTCGCCTTCAGTCCCTGCGATCTTGCCGGCATGTTTGACGCCGGATGGCTCTTCTCCAAGAAGCCATCGTAAGTTGGCGAGAATCATTTTCCGCTGAGTGTTATACTGTATCGTATCGGCATATTGCACCTGAAGCCTAGCCATTTTTATTTTTCGTGACGCGATGCTGTCTGCTTTGTGGTCACGGGCCCAGTTGGCGTATGAATAATCAAAATACAGTTTGTTTTCCCAGGGTATCTTTTTTCTATTAAAACGGATGTCGAGGAAGTCGATGCAACGTTCCAGATCGCGCGAGGCCACTTCATGCTCCCCCATCCTTGGTAATACGCCGAGGTTTTCCTCAGCGCCCAAAAAGTTGTATACTTTTTTTACGGACTGGTAGCACTGCTCATTTGCCCAAGGGTTGAGTTCTTGTTCGACTGTAGAGTAATGGTACAGTGCGATCCTGGGGGCTATCAAAGCCAGTAATAAGTTCTGGTCGATAGGAAGTTTATCTTCTCGTCCAAAGAAAAAGCGGAGGCGCGGGTGAAACCACTGCGGGTTAAAGCCTGTAACGATATCCAGCGTTTCGCTGTCGTACTGAGGGTCACCATATCGCCAGGGTGCAACTCCGCCCGTTCCGCTGCTGCTAGATATTACAGCTGAAATACGTTCATCAAAAGCTGCCGCCCACAAAGATTGTTTTCCATTTCTGGAATGACCGGCGACGGCTATCTGATCGCGATTAACCTCTTTACGGGTAAGTAGATAATCAACCACGCGGGACGCCCCCCACGCACGTCGCATTAAGGCGGTAAAATCATAGGCAGGGTACAAAGCCTGATAGGCCTGTGTATCATCTTTAGCATCTGCCGCTGCATATACACACCCAATGTACCCGCGCCTGACAGCCAGCTGAGCCCAGTTGCGATGATTCCACTGTGTGAGATAAACCGGGTAAGGACCTTTTCCTTCCGGGATCATCAACTCAAGCGTCATGCGCGCTTTATTTTGGGGCCCAAATTTCAACTCAATCATTTGGATGCGCGATCCGCCTTCCATCTTGTCTGAAAGTATGGATGTCTCAAACCTTTCCGGGGGAGGTGGGGCGATCCCTGAGACCCAATGTTGGAATTCATTTTTAATCCATGCCCTTTTTTCCTGCCACTGCGCCTCGGTAACTATTGGCATATCGATACCTCGTTTATTAAGCAGCAATGGCTCTGGTAAAAAGGGCGAAGATGGCATCTGCTCAAAATCAGGGGGCAATTCACCCGTACGCTTCAGCCAATCCATCCAGGTGCTGTCTTCGAGGGTAGCGCGCCATGAATATGTATTCTTAAGGAAGTAAGTAGTGTCAACGATCTTCAAAATATCTTGAAGAATTTTTTCCCGTTTTGAATTGCTTGATTGAGCTATTGCTGGCGGCTGCAGGCATCCGGCTAGGATACAACTTATTATCAATATTAAATAAGCAGTTCGTACCATTTTGATTTATGGGAAGCGTTTTAGTGAGCGACTTGTTTATGCACGAGATTTCCTGAGCGCTCGTATTCATTAGGTCCATGGTTTGATAAGGACCATAGACAATCCTGTTAACCTATATTTTCACATTGGTGTTCCCTCCTTTTTGCAGAAAGACATCAACAGGTACATTTGTTTTCCAAAAGCCATTTGTAAAATCGGGTATATCGATGGTGTTAGATCGGCTGGCAACAGATTTTTCACTCAGCGGCCCAATGGAACTCCATGCAGCAGCATCATATACATCAATGTCCAGGGGTAAGCCATTTCGCAAACAATCAATTAGTCGCCAATCCATTAGAAAGTCCATGCCGCCATGTCCACCGATTTGCTTCGCGAGTTCGCCAACTTTCTTCACAATGGGAGGCGCATATTTTTCCTCCAGTACTTTGAATTCTGCTTCGTTTAACCATCCTTCATGGCTGTTAGAGATGCGGCCTGGTTCTGGATATTTTAGCGCAGTGCCTTTCGTGCCGCTTACGAGGTGTATGCGAGAATAAGGACGAGGAGAGGTTACATCGTGTTGAATCATCATCGTCTTTCCCTTAATGGTTCGGATGGTTGTTGTGTTCATGTTACCACGGAAGCTTTTGTTCTCATAGGGCTTGTAAAAGCTGTCCGTTGAGGCCAGCTCCCTGGCAAGGTTTCCCATCATGAAGTCATTCGTGGAAACCGAGACCAGATAATCCATTCGGTCCCCTCGATTGATGTCCAACACTTGTGCAATCGGGCCTAGCCCATGCGTTGGATATAGACTTCCATTCCTGAAATTCTCCTTCAGGCGCCACATGTCGTAATACTTGGTTTTAGAAAAATTGTCTTCAAGCAGATGGTGAATGTAGGCTCCTTCAGCATGGATAATTTCCCCAAACCACCCCTGCCTTGCCATGTTGAGCGTGAGCAACTCAAAGAAGTCGTAGCAGCAGTTCTCCAGGATCATGCAATGCTTTTTCATTTTTTCTGAAGTCTCTACCAGTTGCCAGCATTGTTCCAGCGTCACAGCTGCGGGAACCTCACTCGCCGCATGTTTACCGTGCTCCATGGCATAAACCGCCATTGTGGTATGAAGGGCCCATGGGGTTGCTATGTAGATCAGGTCGATATCACTCCGCTCACAAACTTTCTTCCATTCGTTTTCATTTCCCGTATAAAGGTCAGGATGATGAGATGTATTTTTCAAAAGCTCATTTGCATGGGCGGCTTTTTCCGGTCGCAGATCACACAAAGCTTTGATCTCTACGCCTTCAATTTTGCGCATCCGGTCTACAGCGGCTGGTCCGCGGTTGCCAAGTCCAATGAAACCGATTCGTACGGTTTCCAACTTAGGTGCAGCAAACCCGCTCATATTAAATCGTTTGCCATCCTGCCTGTTCAGCCGGTTATCAATTTTTGGTGAATCTGGAATCGCCGCGTTTCCGTCTATCATATTGGCCCCCGCAAGGCCTAATCCAGCGAGTCCGGAAAGTCTCAAAAAATCTCTACGATTGCTTTTCATATAGTCTGCATTTTGTTTTCAGTTACACCTGAATTTTTATTAATGAAATATGAACTATGGTCCGCCATGTTTCATGCTGTTGGTTCCCATCCTGGTTGATACGCTCTTGTCCAATACTTCTCGGCCGCCAGGTTGTTTTTGATATGCCCATTTAACGGATCAATTTCAAGCGAACTATCTGACCTGAGGGCAATATTACCTAGCTGGCAGAGCAATGTGCTCTGGTGGCCACCCAATATATCAGAATTAAGCGTTGTTCCTTTATTAATGCCGTCGAAGAAATTCTGAATGTGAATGCTGTCAAGTGCCTGAGAAGGATTCATACGATCCAGGGGATTAATCTCCAGGTCATTTACAACATCTTTTATAAGCTTGTTGTCGAGATCGTAAACTTTGTAGGCGTTTCCGGACTCAATTAAGACAGATCCCAGTTCGCCATAAAACATTACGCCAACCGGAGTTCCCTCAATGGTACGTCCATTGCAGCTCCTTCCTTCCCACGACATGAAGGTGTTGTTTGCAAACTCCAGGTTAATAACTTGCGTGTCGGGTGTTTCCCAGTCATCCTTATACCGATAACGTCCACCCGATGAGGTTACACGTGTCGGATACTCTACGCCAAGGCCCCATCGCATTAAGTCCAGCATATGTGTACCGTTATTAAGTGCTTCACCTGTCCCCCAGTTCCAATGCCAATGCCAGTTGTAATGGATGAGATTGTCTTTATAGGGAAGACGTGGTGCTGGACCCTGCCACAGATCATAATCTAAACTTGCTGGCACCGCAGTTTTTTTGCCAATACCGATGGATTCCCGGTTGTTTGTGTACCATCCTTTCGCAAAATACGGGCGACCAATAGTGCCGGTTTTTACTTCCTGAATCGCGGCGATCACATTCGGCCACGACCTTCGTTGATTTCCCATTTGGATAGTGTTCTTATATTTTTTTGCAACAGATAACAATAACTCACCTTCATGGGGGTTATGGCTGCATGGCTTTTCAAGGTAAACATGTTTTCCTGCCTTTGAGGCAAGAATTGCAGCTGGCGCATGCCAGTGATCGGGTGCAGCGATAACAAGTGCATCCATGTCTTTATCCTCCAAGGCTTTTCTGAAATCCTGGTATCCTTTTGGTGTTGTTTTCTGCAGGCCTTTTACTTCCGTCATACACCGTTCCAGGGCTATTGCGTCAACATCTGAGATCGAAATTATTTCGCAATTGGACTGAAGGGCAAACGTAGAAGATAAGGCTAAACCCCGACTGTTGACGCCCATCATGCCCACACGGACACGCTCATTCGCGCCAAGAATATTGGCGTAACTTTTGGGACTGAATTTCGGAAGTACGCCGCCGAGTGATACGGCTGCGGTTCCTGCAATTGCTTTCTTTAGGAACTGTCGGCGGGAGTCAGGTAAGGTTTTCATAGTATATCTGTTTATATCATCGTAAGACTACCGTAAGCAATCTGTTACAAAAAGCGCATTTTTATAGTTGCAACCACCGATCAAACCAGCCAAAAGCTTCGGTTTGCATTTTTGCGTCAAACTTATGCGGACCGGGGTAATAGGAACATTGGTAATGATCTGATGCATTTGCCTTTTTATATACATCCTGAAGAATTTTGTCGGCTTCCTTCATTTCGGGGAGCGTATATAGTGAATCATCGTTGTCATTCAGTACGAGGGCGGGAAGTGGCGTGCGCAAGCCAAGAATTTCAGGAAACTCCAGCTCGTTGGGAAGGATGGGGACGTACGTCATCCAGGTATGGGTAAACGATTTTTCCATAACAAAATCTTTCCATGTAGTCATAAAACCAACGCATACAGCACATTTAATTCTTTCATCCATCCCACCCATGAATACAGTCCGAATTCCACCACCGGACAGTCCACCACATCCAATGCGAGTGGCATCCACATCTTTTCGTGCACACAAAATGTCAAGCGCTTTCTGGTCTTCTGCAAAGAATACGCCAGGCCAGGTAGTTCCCGCGCTGAACAATGATTTGGCCATAATATGCTCGTGTTGACCAGCCCAATCGTTGTAAGCTTCAATGTTTGTGGGATTTTCCGGATCCTGGTCGTTCAGTCCGTTGCGCAAATGCGCGGGCACATCCTGCAACATAACACGCCGACTGGCAAATGTAAAAGCATCTGCGACCAAAACCACATACCCTCTTTTGGCAATTTCATTTGCCCAGGCTTTACCACTGTAATATTCCTGCTGATGGGTTGCCATTGCGGGATGCTGCTGATCGCCGGTTCGTGTGATCTTTCGCGTACCAAAGTATTTGTTTCCACCATGGTCGTGAAAGGCAAGGATCCCAGGCAGCCGTCCTTTGGCATTTTGCGGTTTTAAAATGATGCCTGTCGTTGGTCGACCATAAGGCAGTTGCCAACTTATTTCTTCGATTTGGAGCCCTTCAAAAGTGTACTCTTTATTTACCTGTACCGGTGGAAGTCCGCCAATTTTCGGAATAGCCAATCGCTCGCTTAGCCTTTTTTTAGCCAGGGTTCGCCATGCCTCCACATCTGACCATTCCTTGTTTCGGAAGGACAGCGTTGGGAGCCGCCCTGAGGTTAGTGAAGTTGCCCATTGCCCATATTGACCAATGATGCTGACATTTCCTTCATTTACATTTGCGGCTGCAAAAGCATTTGTATCCTGCATTGAGTTTATTGAGCTCACTTTACTTTGGTTTTCTATTGGTGGAGAAAAACCCCGCAGAACACTGCTTCCGGCTACTGTAAGCCCCGCCAACCCTGTCAATTTTAGAAATGTCCTGCGGTTATTCTTCATTTTTTTAAAAGTTAGTGAAAACTTATCAAATAAGATATGATGATTATTTAAGCTAATGATTCAGCCATACGTACTTTATTCATTAAGAAATTAAAGTATTTTAGGGAATATTATGAAAAGTGTTAATCTCATTGCCCTATTTTGTGTTCTTCTGACAGCATGCTCCAAACCCGGTGCCACGTCCGAAGACGCTGTGCAAGGTGATACTGCTAACGTTGCCCTGGAAGTCCTTGATTTTATTCCTGTTGAAAACAATCCAGTCTTTGCTGGCACAGGAACAGATACCTGGGATCAAAAAATTCGCGAAAGGGGCTACATCCTTGTTGAAGACGGTGAATACCACATGTGGTATACCGGCTTTCGTGATGCACCGGATCAGGAGATGCATCTCGGTTATGCAACATCACCGGATGGTCTTATATGGACCCGGTATCCGGGCAATCCCATCTTTGATTCAGGCTGGGTTG
Source organism: Cyclobacteriaceae bacterium (assembly GCA_029858965.1). GTDB lineage: Bacteria > Bacteroidota > Bacteroidia > Cytophagales > Cyclobacteriaceae > Chryseolinea. The sequence continues at coordinate 44,515 of JAOUDZ010000008.1, read as the reverse complement.
AGGATATGATGGTTGTAAAAGAGGGTGACAACTATTATATGTTTGCAGAAGGTAGAGGCGACATTGCACACATGCTAACCTCTATGGATCGAATACACTGGAAGGAGAAGGGACCATTGGATATCCGAAACAAAAATGGTGAGCCGATAAGCGAAGGACCATACGGAACCCCAACAGTTTGGCGCGAGAATGGTGTATGGTATCTATTTTATGAACGTGGAGACCTGGGCATTTGGCTGGCCACTTCTTCGGATCTCAAGGTCTGGACCAATAAGCAAGATGAGCCTGTCATAAATATCGGTCCTGAAACATATGACAAGTATGGTGTTGCCGTAAACCAGATTATTAAGCATAAAAATAAGTACTACGCATACTATCATGCGACCGAATTTGAAGATTGGCACGAATGGACGAGTTGTGTGGCCATTTCTGATGACCTGGTTCATTGGGTTAAATACGATAAGAATCCTATTATGCGTGAGAATAAATCCAGTCCGATCTTGGTACCTGATGGTGAGCACTACCGCCTCTATACCATGCATGATGAAGTGCACGCCCATCTTCCACGGAAATAATTTTTAGCCTCTACTCTAGCGGAACCTCATAATACTGCAGCGCCCACTCAAGCATGAAACGCACGCGTTCGGGATTGATCCTGTACACCACAAGTTCCGGATTATCCACTGAACCGAGATAGTGTTGTAATAATCTATTAGCGTTCCAGATTTCCTCAAGCAGGTTTCGGTCATCAACAATTTTTGCTTTTCCTGTGATGCGTACCTGGTTGTGATCCTCGTCAAGGTAACACAATTCAACACTTGGGTTCAATGCAATCTCTGCTGTTTTACCATAGCTTTTCAAGTTGGCCACATATACAGTGAAGCCTTCTGTGCGTACCGGCGATACTGGTCGGACGCGCGGCTGATTTCCATCCATTGTGGCAAGCATTGGAAATCTGACTTTCTTTACTATTTCTGCGGCACGTTGGGGAATCTCTTTCGGATCAATAGTTTTCGGAGCGGGCTTGCTCATAACTTCTATTCGTTCGTTTGTTGGATCATTTGAGAGGGTAAGCTAAATAAAATAGCGAATTAATTCCACCGGAATGAAAATGGGATGCCATTCAAATTGTTGGAATACAAATAATTCTTTTCATTTGATACGGCTGAACGGCTTGTTCAATTTAAAAACTTTGTAATTCTGTGCGACTACTGATAATTTTTTTGGTTCTAGCCGCAATTGTCCTGGCCATCTTTTTTGTTTGGGGTGATTCGCTGATGACTACATTTTCTCAGGAAGGAACAATTGGATGGTTAGGCCAGTATGGTGACTGGGCATGGATTGCGGCCATTGTGTTGTTGATGGCTGATCTGTTGTTGCCACTCCCTGCAACGCTGGTAATGTCTGCGCTGGGTTATATTTACGGCCCTGTGATTGGAGGATTGATAAGCGCGGCAGGATCGCTTATGGCTGGATCTTTGGGATATTGGCTTTGTCGTTCGTTGGGAGAAAAAGCAGCAATTCGGTTGCTCGGCGCAAAGGATTACTCCCACGGCAAAAATCTATCAAATGATATTGGCGGGTGGGTAGTAGTTTTATCGCGCTGGCTACCTGTTTTTCCCGAGGTGATTTCATGTATGGCAGGATTAACGCGTATGCGTGCACGGTATTTTCATGTTGCGTTGCTTTGCGGCTCCTTGCCATTGGGGTTTACGTATGCCTTTGTTGGGTCAACGGGCATTTCGCATCCGGCAGTAGCAATTGGCCTGAGCGCCGGACTTCCGCCGTTGATCTGGATTATGGTAAGGTGGTACTTTCGGATTAAGCTGAAAAACCAAGAGTAGGCTTTCGGGGTGCTCTTTATGACAAGCACGTCGGCGTGCTGACTATTTGATATATTGTCAAGGGATATAATTACTTGGAATCAGAATTTTAGAGGCTTTCAATGGAAAATGAGCAAAAAGCCATCCGAACAACGTATTTCAGTATCGTGGGCAACACATGCCTGGCGATAATCAAAGGGATTGCGGGCCTTCTCGGAAATTCGTATGCGCTTATTGCTGATGCCATTGAATCCACAACAGACATTTTTGCTTCTCTGCTTGTTTTGCTGGGCATAAAGTATGCGAATTTACCCGCTGATAAAAACCATCCCTATGGACACGGAAAAATAGAGCCTTTGGTTACTTTCTTTGTGGTCGGGTTCCTGATCGTTTCAGCAACCGTTATTGCCTACCAGAGTATTTTACATATTCAGACCCCACATAAAATTCCGGAACCCTGGACATTACTCGTTCTTGGGTTGATAATTCTGTGGAAAGAAATATCCTACCGCATCGTGATCAAAAAGAGCATAGAAACCAGGAGTTCATCACTGAGAGCTGATGCGTGGCATCACCGGAGTGACGCAATTACCTCGATTACAGCATTCATCGGCATTTCTATTGCGCTGATTTTTGGAAAAGGATATGAAACGGCGGATGATTGGGCTGCATTGTTTGCCTCTGCCTTCATTCTGTACAACAGTTATTTAATTTTTCGGCCGGCGCTCGGAGAAATTATGGATGAACATCTGTATGACGATTTGATTGATGATATAAGACGGATTTCGCTTAGCGTCGATGGAATTTTAGGAACGGAAAAGTGCTTCATACGAAAGGCAGGAATGAAGTACCACGTTGATTTGCATGCCATCGTAAATGGGAAGCGTTCGGTCAAAGAGGGCCACGATTTGGCGCATAAACTGAAAGATACCCTACGAAATCAAATACCAAGCTTGGGGCAGGTATTAATTCACATAGAACCTGGTAAGTAAATTAGATGTGTCACTACGATTTCTTGCCCTTCTTGTAGGCAAAACAGGCGTTGAGAGTTAATTGCTTAAAAGACACAGATCAATTCATAGTTTTACTTGCGCAGCAGCATTCCCATAATCTATTCAACTTAGAGCTGGTAAGTCTGCATTTGTAGGGCCATGCATAATCTTGTAGCGCATCAATTGTAAGCAGACGCCTTCATAGTTGGTACGAACCTGATTGGTTCCCGGAAACGAGGACCGAAAGGTAGCTAATGCAAAGACTCGCTATTCTATTGCGCTTAATTTTGGTACCTTCATTCTAATTATCATGTAGTCCGTCAATAAAAAGGTATCGCAGTTATGGAATGGAAAAAGATAGATCAACACTTACTTTCACGACGAACCTTGCTGGCTGCTTCCGGTGGTTTAATTAGTGGAGTCATCTTGAAGACGGCAGCCAATGCGATGACTGTGTTTTCTCCAACAGATCCAACGAAGACGATAGGCCGTGGCTCCTCAGCGATTGGCAAACGGGCGCCAGTTGAGCAACTTACGCGTTATGTAAATCGGCCAACACCTTCAGGCGAATCAATGTGCCCCATCCAGGACCTGGTCGGAATCATTACGCCATCCGACATTCATTTTGAACGGCATCACGGTGGAATACCCACGATTGAGCCGGAGACTTATGAATTACTTATTCATGGGATGGTTGAGCGTCCTATGAAATTCACGTTAGCGGACTTGAAACGATTTCCGCAGCGATCAAGAATTTGTTTCATTGAATGTTCCGGAAACGGGTATTCCGGATATTATAAACAGGGTATAACGGAGGAACTATCCCCACAACGACTAGACGGGCTTTTAAGCACGAGTGAGTGGACAGGCATGATGTTGTCAACGTTATTTCGGGAGGTTGGTGTAAAGCCCGGCGCGAAATGGTTTCTGGCAGAAGGATCTGATGCAGCGGTGATGACGCGTAGCATTCCGATTGAAAAAGCCTGGGATGATGCCATGATTGTTTTTGGACAAAACGGGGAGGCGATACGACCGGAGCAGGGATATCCTGCCCGATTGCTGTTGCCCGGTTGGGAAGGGAATTCGCAGGTGAAGTGGATACGAAGATTGGAACTCTCCGATAAGCCATTCATGACGCGAGAAGAGACATCAAAGTATTCTGACCCATTGCCCGACTGCACCGCACGGCTGTTTAGTTTTGTGATGGATGCCAAGTCAATCATCACATTTCCATCCTTTCCCTATGTGCTTCCTGAGAAGGGCTGGTGGGAAATTCAGGGATTTGCCTGGAGCGGAAGGGGTAAAATAATTCGTGTTGAGGTGAGTACAGACGGTGGCCGAAATTGGTATCGTGCAGAGCTCCAGGAACCCGTATTATCAAAGTGCCAAACCCGATTTAGAATTCCCTGGAATTGGAATGGAAGAAAATCTATTTTGATGAGCCGTGCGATAGACGAAACAGGATATATACAACCTAGCTATGCGCAACTCGAGAAGGTACGCGGCAAGGGTACGAGTTACCACTTCAATCACATAAGGGCCTGGAAGGTAGAGCAGGATGGACGGGTACTGCTGGGTCTAAATGAAATGGCATGATGAAAGGGTATCAATTGCTATCGATTAGTTTGGTTAGAAAGATAACAATCACATCGGCGACTGTTATCTTTTTGGCATCATGCATAGAGAAAGATAGAAAATCCGTTATGGGTTCACTACCAGATGATTCAACTTACTATCAAAACCCTGCCGATTCAATGGTTAGCTTTCCCAAGGACTGGCCTGAATCTTTTGGTTATGGAAGAACGGTCTTAGCGGAAGAGATTAGCGCTTGGGATATTGACGTCATGCCAGATGGCACAGGTCTTCCGGCCGGTAGCGGGACCGTATCCGAAGGTAGTATTATATATAAGCATAAATGTACAGCCTGTCATGGGGTAACCGGTATTGAAGGACCTTTTGATAAGTTGGTAGGAAGAGAGCCCAGAAACAATTTCCCTTTCGGCAAAGACTATAAATATTCATCAATGAGAACGATTGGTAATTATTGGCCATACGCAACAACCTTGTTCGATTACATCAGAAGAGCTATGCCCCAAAATGAACCGGGTTCACTGACAGCCGATGAAGTTTATGCACTTTCAGCTTACTTGCTTCACCTGAACGAAATTGTACCAAGTGATGCAGTGATGGACTTGAAGACGCTACCAGCGATAGAAATGCCAGCCAGGGATCGTTTTGTAATGGATAATAGGAGAGGGGGAAGGGAAATTAGGTGATGGTCGAAACAAAAGTCATTTATATGAGTTTTAGCTTTACCGCACGCTTTTTTACAGTCATTGCAGGTTTATTGATGCTGTCACAATGCCGTCGTGCAGAAGTACAGCAGCAAAGTGTGAAGCCTAACGTGTTGATCATCCTGACAGACGATCAGGGCTATGGTGACCTTAGCATTCATGGTAACCCGGATATCAATACCCCGACCCTGGATTCACTTGCACATGAATCTGCGCAATTTGATCGGTTTTATGTAAGCCCCTTATGTGCACCAACCCGCGCCAGTCTGCTCACCGGCAGGTATCATTTGCGCACCGGAACAATATCTGTTTCAAAAGGAATGGAAATTATGCAGAGCGGCGAAGTTACGCTGGCAGAAATTTTTAAGGCGAACGGTTATAAAACGGGAATTTTTGGGAAATGGCACAACGGTCAGCATATGCCAAACCATCCATTGGGTCAGGGTTTCGATGAATTTTTTGGTTTTTGTGGCGGACATTGGTCAAATTATTTCGATACGGAACTTGAGCACAACGGCGAGAAAGTTCAAACGAAAGGATATATAACTGATATCCTAACAGACAAGGCCCTGGCATTCATGGAAAACAATAAGGACAGTTCCTTTTTTTGTTATGTGCCCTATAACGCTCCCCATAGTCCGCATCAGGTTCCGGATGAATACTTTAACAAATACAAAGCAAAGGGGCTAGATGACGAGTTAGCCAGCATCTATGGGATGGTCGATAACATTGATGTAAATGTGGGTCGCCTGCTGAAGAAGCTCGATGCCTTGGGGCTCGACAAAGAGACTATTGTAATTTTTCTGACCGACAACGGACCAAATGGTGTTCGCTACAACGGCGGCATGAAAGGTATTAAAGGCAGCGTAGATGAAGGTGGTGTGAGAGTCCCCTGCTTCTGGCGTTGGCCTGGAATAATCAAACCGGGCGCTATCAATCTTCCAGGCGCACATGTTGACATTTTGCCTACGCTGGTAGACCTATGTGGCCTGAGCATGATTGAAACTAAGCCGCTCGATGGGGTAAGTTTGGCGCAAGCGTTGAAAGGGGAAAAGCAGGTGTTGGAAAGGGAGTTGTTTTCCCATGTAGCGCAACCACAACTTCCCATCAAAGCTTTTCCGGCTTCTGTAAGAAAGTATCCTTTTACATTGATCGTGCAGGCAGAGGTGAAAGCATTGTACAACATCGCAATTGACCCTGCACAGGAAACTGATATCAGGCAACAGAATCCAGATATTGCAGATCAACTGTATGAGGATTACCAAGCCTGGTTCGCCGAAGTAAGCCAATCGTTGCAGCCCATTCCACGTATCCCCATCAGTCCGGCGAGCAAGGTCATTGAGCTCCCAACGTATGAGTCTACCTTTGGCGGCAACCTTCGCTACAAAGAAGGGCACGGTTGGGTACATGATTGGCTGGTGAACTGGACGAGTACCCGTGATTCAATCAGTTGGGAAGTTGAGTCACCAAAAGACCAGTTGTTTACCATTTACTTGAATTATACCTGCCCCGAAGGGCAGGTAGGGTCTCAAGTGAAGATCGCCATAGGCAATAGCAGTATTGTACAAAAGATAACAGATGCATACAATCCCGATTTTATGCCAAGTCCGGATCGCGTCAAGAGAAAAGAAGTCTATGAAAAACTTTGGAAGCGACTGGAAATGGGGATCCTGGAGGTACCTGCCGGGAATAGCAGAATCGTTATCTCCGCACCAGTCATCAGTAAAAGTGAAGTGGCTGAATTAAAATCTATTGAGCTGGAAAGGCGGCAATGATTAATCATGAACGCCTGTCGGTAAAATGATTTCAGGGCATGAGTTTCTATGGTTAATCCTAAAATTATGTTCTTGTAATCTTAAATAGTTATGCTATGAAATTCATTCCATTCCTTTTTCTGTTGGCCGCCTGCATTGCGGGATGTAATCAGAGCAAACACAAAGCGATAAATGCGAATAGTCCGGACTCTGCTTTTGTCAGTCTATCCGATGATTTTTTGGATGGGTATCTGGCAGCGCGCCCCCAAGTGGGAACATACCTGGGCTTACATGCTTATGACGGAAAAATTACGGATTATAGCAAAGCTGCTCTCGCTGCCGAGCTTGCCCGGCTTAAGGATTATGAACAAAAACTGGTTTTATTTCCTGCAGCTTCTTTAAGCCAGAGGATGTTTTTTGACTACCGCATTTTGTTATCCGCCATTCGCCAGGAAATTTTTTCATTTGAGGACATCGAAAAGTACACTAAAAACCCGATGACCTATGCCGGTGTGCTTGACCTTAATATATATGTTCAACGCGACTTTGCTCCACTAAAAGACAGGATGGGATATATAATTACTATGGAAGAAAAAGCACCTGATATTTTCAGTGCTGCCCGCGAAAATTTGGCAGACTCACTTGCAAAACCATATATCGAAACAGCAATCCTTATTGCGCGTGGAGCTGCTGATTTTCTTGAAAATGATATATCCATAGCTTTACAGTCGGTTGAAGATGATTCTTTACAGGCTTCATTTGCCCGCAGCAATGAATTGGCCATAACTGAACTAAGAAACTTTGCTGTCTACCTGGAAAGGGAAAAACTACCGAAGGCGCATAATCATTATGCTATCGGAAAAGAGAATTACCAGAAGATGCTGCTGTATAATGAGATGCTGACCATAACGCCTGAGGCCATTTTGGCTATGGGGCTGAATGAGCTAAAGAAGGAACAGGACCTTTTCGCCGAAGTAGCCAAAAAGATAGATCCAGCAAGTACTCCAATTGAGGTATTCGAATCTCTCAAGAAAAATCATCCAACGGCCGAAAATCTGATTCCTGATGCAAAGAAAAACCTTGAATCAATCCGCCAGTACCTGGTTGATCATAAAATAATTTCACTTCCATCCGAGGTGCGCGTTTCATTGCAGGAGACTCCCCAATTTGCCCGTTCAACCAGCACAGCATCAATGGATACCCCAGGGCCATTTGAAAAGAAAGCCACACAGGCGTTTTATTATATAACTCCTGTCGAGAAGGACTGGACTGACAAACAGCAGGAAGAATGGCTCTCTATGTTTAACTATTACATGACGGATATGGTTTCTATTCACGAAGCATACCCGGGCCATTATGTTCAGTTTCTTCATTTGAACGCGTCTGGGGCTACGAAAATTGAAAAAGTGTTTGGCAGCTATGCGTTCATAGAAGGCTGGGCGCACTACACGGAAAAGATGATGATCGAGGAGGGGTTTGGAGCGACGGATCCCCTTACAGCTGATAAGTACCACTTGGCGCAGATAAACGAATCGCTACTGCGGCTATGCAGGCTTTGTGTTTCTGTAAAAACGCACTGCGAAGGGATGAGTCTTGCAGACGCAACGAAGTTTTTCCAGGAAAACGCCTACTATGATTACAAGCCAGCTTACCAGGAGGCCCTGCGTGGTACCTTTGATCCGGGGTACCTATCGTACACGCTTGGTAAGCTGCAAATTCTGCAGTTGCGCGAGGATTATAAAGAGCAGGAAGGCGAAAATTTTTCCCTACAGAAATTCCATGACACGCTGTTGGATAATGGAATGCCTCCGATTGAATTGATTCGCGAGGTTATGATAAGAAATCCTGATGAATAGAAATTTTATTTCACTTTCATCGAGGGGGTATTAAGTAATATGAATTCTGCGATTGGGACACTTTAGTATTTTGCTATTAATGTTCGCGGTATTGCCATTTTCCTGTAAAAGGGATGGGGGGCAGGCTGGAGGTGGTCAAGAAATTTACAGAGAAATTCACCGGCCTCAGGTTCAGCAATCTGGTAGTACGAATTTGTGTTTTTTGCAGCGAAACTGCCTGGTGCAAAATCAAATGACAAAATTTAACTAATATTGAAGCCGTTTATAAATTATGGCACATGTTCACCAGCAAAAGTTTGAAAATCAGTTTGTATTTGGTATTGCTGAGTTCGTTGTCATTCACGGCAACAGCACAGCGGTTTGGTAAAACGTTAAAGGAGACACCAGGAATAGTTTCATATACCTATCGGCACAGTTTCGAAAGGGATATTGCTGCCACACTGGATACGATAAAGGGCCTCGGCATTACGAATATTGAATTTTCCAGTCTTTTCGGTAAGACGGCAATTGAGATAAGAAAGATGTTGGATGAGAGAGGGATGCGGTGCACTTCTTTCGGTGTGAGCTATCTGGACCTTGTTAATAAAACGGATGAAGTGGGTCAAAATGCGAAAACATTAGGGGCTTCGTTTGTTCGGGTTGCGTGGATACCGCACGATGGGCCTTTCACGATTGAAACTGCTCAGAAAGCAATTAAGGATTTTAATGCTGCCGGTAAAACATTGGAGGAGACGTTTGCTTTAACTTTTTGCTATCACAATCATGGATATGAATTCTCACCTTATGAGAGCGGAACGCTATTTGATTTTATTGTCGCGAATACAAATCCGGCTTTTGTGAGTTTTGAATTGGATATTCTCTGGGCCTTTCATGGCGGCGCCGATCCCGTCGAACTCCTGGAAGAATATGGTCAGCGATTTAAACTTATGCATGTGAAGGACCTTCGAAAGGGTGTTGAGGGGGACTTTACTGGATCTACCTCCGTAGAGAATGATGTGGCACTAGGAACAGGTCAGATTAACGTAAGGGAAGCAATCATTGCAGCCAAAAAATCTGCCATCAAATACTATTACATAGAAGACGAAAGTAGTTCAGTTAACGTCCAGGTACCGAAGAGTATTAAGTTCCTCAAGAGCTTATAGTGCCCTACGTGTTAAAGTGAAATTTCATCCAGATGAATTCCCAGTAATTTGAGTGCAATCTTATCCAGCCCTTCTTTGGATCCTTTTAAATGGATCGTCCGGTGGTAGTGGGTTAAGCTTTCTTCCGATGATAACGCTGCGGCAGGTGAGGAACTTTCAATTTCATACAGGTCTCCCATTTGGATTCCATTCACAGGGCCGTCATTGTATGCATTAATGGCATCTCCGTTAAAAGGGTCTTGCTGGAGTTCCCACAAAGAATTTACGTAATCAGTTTCACCTTCCGGCAAAGTAAATTCCGCAATCGTGAGCACAGTATTAACAGCGTCATAGCTTGTCACCAGCCGCAATGCCCGTAGTGGGGAAATGCCAATTTTACTACGGTGTTTCCCGTCAGCCTTAAAGAGAATTACGCCATTCCGGACGGCTAAACGATCGGAGGGTACTTTGCCAAAATAATCGTCCGTGACCACCTTGCCAAGAACGCTTTGATCTCCTTGTTTAAATGGAATGGCAACTGTTGTCTGGTCTGAAGCATTCATCATGCTGAGTATCCAAATAGACAACATTCCTGTTTCCTTGTTCCACGCCTGTTTCCCTTTGTTGGTGAGGATGTTCTCGGATTCAAAGGCAACGGTCTCTACATCTGCCGGCACCGTGATGTTCAATAAGCTTTCAATTTTGCTTCTACCCAGCAGCCGGATATTTCGGTTAACAAGTAAATCGAATTGGGTACCCGAATAATTTTCAAAGTGCATTTCTTTTTCAAACTTTGCTTCTTCCTGAGAAGAGCCCACAAGCGTAAAGGGCTCGGTGTCGATTTCCTTGGGTACGAGCCAGTTGTCAAAAGTAAACGCTACCCCTTTCTTGAAGTAGATTGAAAACTGACCACCTTCCGGGCCTAACCAGAATCGTTCTTCGCCACCGAAAGCATGCATATGTTCAGATGGTTTTTGAGAAGCGATAAGGTCATAGTTGAGCCAGCCAAAACTATCGCCGCCATTGCCCCTTGCAGTACTGGTCATGACCCTTGCCTGGTAAGCGGGCAAAACGATAATTTGTGCTGTATTGGTTTCATCGTGCAGCAATATTGCATCCTCGTGGTGCTGTCTGAGAAAGTTAAGGTCGTATCCAAATGTCCCTATTCTGTAATCCATAGTTGTTGAAGGTTGTTCAGGCACCGCTGTTTCCTTGCTTCCCCGATTGCTACAAGCAACAAGCAGCATAAGTAGGAAGGGATATAATGTCTTTTTCATAGATCAGGATTATGATTTTAAAGTTATCAATTCATGGAATTTCCTCGCGAGTCTCCCAAGTTACCAATTTGTTTGAGACCTGGGTATGCCAGGGAAACTGATATAGCAATGAGCAGTCTGTAAATTTTTTGTAATTTTCTTTCAGCATACAAGGGATGAAGGGTGCCGATAAACAAAATATAGGGCCAGTTAAAAAATAGTTTTCAGGGTTGTACACCAAGATGCTCATTTTTATTGTTGAATTTTGCTTCACATTATGATAAGAATTCACATCACGGTTCTATTGGCTTGCAGTATGATTGGTTGCAAAACCAATTCTGTTTCAGAGGAAACGGGTCAGCCGGATCTGGAGGTTGTGCAAATGGAGGGCGTAAAACCACGGAACGTCATTTTTATTTTGTCAGATGATCATCGATTTGATTTTATGGGATTTACAGGTAAGGTTCCCTGGCTTAAAACCCCGAACATGGATCGACTTGCTAAGGAAGGCGCTTATTTCAGGAATACTTTTGTCACTACATCGCTCTGTTCGCCAAGTCGCGCCTCAATATTAACTGGACTTTATTCGCATACGCATACCGTTGTAGATAATCAGGCCCCGGATCCTCCCAATTTAATTTTTTTTCCGCAATACCTGCGGAAAGTCGGCTACCAAACTAGCTTCTTCGGAAAATGGCACATGGGAGGGGATAGTGACGATCCCAGACCCGGCTTTGATCATTGGGAGAGCTTTAAGGGGCAGGGGCAATATTATAACCCCACCTTGAATATTAATGGAAAGCAGGTTGCCTATAAAGATTCAACATACATCACGGATTTGTTGACGGATCATGCGTTGGATTGGCTGACTAAACGGGATGCGGATAAACCTTTCTTTTTATACCTGTCGCACAAGGCTGTGCACGCTGAATTCAACCCAGCGCGGCGTCATGCAGGTACTTACAAAAATGAACCTCTTACGTTGCCACCCTCGTTCCGGACTTCCGATTCGCAGGTGACCGGGAAGCGTGCTACTAATCTTTCCATAGACCAGGAAGCCACACGCAAGACGCCTTATTCTGGCGAAGAATACTATGGTAAAGGACGTACGCCTGACTGGCAGAAAATGCAGCGGGAAAGCTGGCACGGAGTGGATTATATGTACCACGGGCGAATTGATTTCGCTGACTTCTACAAACGCTATTGCGAAACACTTTTGGGTGTTGATGAGAGCGTTGGGGCATTGCTGTCGTTTCTTGACAAGGAAGGTTTGGCGGAATCGACGCTTGTTATTTATATGGGCGATAATGGATTCTCTTTTGGGGAACATGGATTGATTGATAAGCGGCACTTTTATGAGGAATCGGCAAAGGTGCCTTTCCTTATTCGTTGTCCGGAAATCTTCAAAGGCAACCAAACAATGGAAGCTATGATTCAGAATATTGATGTGGCCCCTACAATTCTGGAAGTTGCCGGGGTTCAGAAACCTGCACAGATGCATGGAAAATCCATTATCCCTTTGCTGGAAGAAGGCGGAGCCGCATGGCGTGATAAGGTATTCTATGAGTACTATTGGGAGTACGATTTTCCACAAACACCGACGATGCACGGCGTAAGAACAAATCGGTACAAGCTTATTCGCTACCATGGAATTTGGGATACGAATGAATTCTATGACCTTCAGGAAGATCCAAACGAGATGAACAACTTAATCGGCAGCCCTGAGCACCAGGCATTAATCGAGGAGCTTACCGGTGACATCTACGATTGGCTCGAAGCGACAGGGGGAATGACGATCCCTTTAAAGCGAACAGTCAAGAAACGCGGTGGAGACCATCGAAATCAGGGAATTTACTAAATTCAGGAAGAATACTTTTTCAGGTACTTATGAACAGGAGAATTGCATTGAAACAAATGGGTTTTTTGACTGCTGGAGCAATGTTGTTACCAGCGTGCGTCCGCGAGGCGAAGCAGGTTTCAATAGCCTTAAAGAATATCGTCATCACGGGAGATCAGGAAGCACTGTTGGCTGAAATTGTCGGCACGATTATACCCGCAACCGATACGCCCGGCGCAAAGGAACTCAATGTACATCAGTTTGTATTGCGTATGGTCGACGATTGCCAGGATGCTGAAAATCAACAAGATTTTGTTAGCGGATTGGGTCAGGTGGAAGAGGCAATAAACAGACGATATGAGAAATCCTTTGCTGATTGTACAACCGAGGAAAGAATGACCCTGTTTGCCGAATTAGAAGAAAAGAAAGAGCCTGGGGTAATTGGCGACCAACATGAAAGCCAACTTCCTGCTTTGTATACCATTACCAAAAGATATACGATCCAGGGATATCTTAATTCAGAATACATTATGACAAACGTATTGGTATATAATATGGTGCCAGGAAGATTTGATGGATGTATTGAAATAAAGGATCACAACGACATACAAAATGTAATCGGATGAGTTTTCAAAATAATAATGCTGAAGGTGGAAATAGCTTCGATGCCATCGTCATTGGATCAGGCATGAGTGGGGGATGGGCCGCAAAAGAATTAACAGAAAAGGGACTAAAAACCCTTGTGTTGGAACGGGGTCGCGATGTAAAGCACCTGGTGGATTATCCCACTACAAACATGAAGCCCTGGGAATTTGAGCACAGGGGACAAATTCCGCTCGAAACTGAAAAAGCAAATCCGATCGTAAGTCGCTGTTATGCTTTCCGCGAAGATGCCCAGCATTTTTTTGTCAAGGATCAGGAGCATCCATATGTCCAGGAAAAACCCTTTGACTGGATTCGTGGATATCAGGTTGGGGGGAAGTCATTGCTCTGGGCGAGAATGACGCAACGCTGGAGTGACTTTGATTTTACGGGTCCTGCCAGGGATGGATTTGCTGTCGACTGGCCTATCCGCTACAAAGATATTGATCCCTGGTATAGTCATGTGGAGCGGTTTGTGGGAATTTCAGGTAATCGGGATGGCATACCTGAATTACCCGATGGTGAGTTCCTGGCACCTATGGAAATGACATGTGTAGAAAAGTATTTTAGTGATCATGTGGCCTCTTCGTATAAGAATCGCCATGTTATCATTGGCAGGTGCGCACACATAACCGAATCGAAACCTATTTTCAATGAACAGGGAAGAGGAACGTGCCAATACAGAAGTTTATGCCAACGCGGCTGCCCGTTTGGCGGATACTTTAGCAGCAATTCCTCCACAATTCCCTGGGCGCAGCGGACAGGTAATCTCACGCTACGTCCCCATTCAGTAGTTCACTCCATTATATACGATGAGCAAAAAGGAAAGGCAAAGGGTGTCAGGGTAATTGATGCGAATACGAAAGAATCCACAGCATATTTTGCCAATCTTATTTTTCTGAACGCGGCGGCATTGAATTCAAATCTTATTTTGCTAAACTCAACCTCTGCACGATTCCCAGATGGTTTGGGGAATGACAATGGATTGCTTGGGAAGTTTATTGCCTTTCACAATTACAGAGCAAGGATTTCCGCAGAGTATGATGGGTATGATGAATTTACAAAGTATGGTAAGCGGCCTAACGGTTGCTATATACCTCGTTTCCGTAACGTGAGAAAGCAAGAGACTGATTTTCTCCGTGGATATGCTTCAGGCTTCGGTGCCTCTCGCCGGGTTAACCAGTCAAGAGATGCTTCAGGTGAAGATCTGAAAAACAGTCTTTTGCATCCAACACTGGGTAATTGGCGTGTAGGATCACAAATGATGGGAGAGACTATTCCCAAGGAAAGCAACTTTGTTTCACTCCATAAGGAACAACAGGATGCGTGGGGAATACCTTTGTTGAATGTGTCAATCGACTATGATGACAATGATGAGAAGATGATTAATGATTTCTTCGAACAGTTCACAGAAATGTATACTAAGGCAGGGTTTACGAATATTCAGACAAGTGATTCAAAACAGGCTCCCGGTTTGGATATACACGAAATGGGAGGTGCCAGAATGGGTAACGACCCAAAGACTTCAATACTCAATAAATGGAATCAGTTGCATGCTTGTAAGAATGTTTTTGTCACTGATGGTGCATGCATGACTTCAACGGGTACACAAAATCCATCTTTGACCTATATGGCCCTTACGGCGCGCGCTGTGGATTATGCCGTGAAGCAGGGTAAGTCCGGCAACCTATAGTGAGTGGCGATCTGAATAACCACGGGGGTTTTACTCCTAATATGACTGAAGTTCACTTTTCGAGCTTCACAATGGCTAACCAGCGCACCAATGATTACCTTCGCATTATTCATAGTATTTAAGATGAACTGGTGTGACCAGTTTTGGACCCTGGAGGAAGCTTTTTCCTGAATCATTGCAAGATTTTTCTTGCCTGGCCGTTGAGTCATGGGACCCTCATTTAGTTTATTTACACAATATTTACGAATTTCAAGTTTTTAGACTCTGTGGAGGACATTAAAACATACTTTTTTATTCTTTTTCTTCTTTCAGCTGTTGCGGTTAGTGCACAAAAGAAACAAGAACCCCCCATTCCATCCAGTTTTGTCGACAGTGTGAGGATGATGCTGGAAAAAACGCGCAATGCTGATGCCGTGGCAGTTGGGAATGGCTTTGCTACTGCATGGGGAAGCCTTGGTGCAGACCAGCAGATTGTTGTTCAACAGCAGCTCAGGTTGATGAAGAAAAAGAAATTCCCGCTTCGCCCATACATGCTCAATTATTTCGGCGCCATCAGCAACGCTGTTTCTATCGAAAACGCAGACCCCGGAAAAATCACTGCGTTTCTTCGGGTCGCCGGACTTGTGCTGGAAAATGAGCCGACAGCGCAGGTATCTAATTTCCTGTCGGTAAGCAGGACTTTTTTCCAACATCATGCGCTCCATTACGAGAATTTCTTTAGGCTTTATGCTGTTGATGATGACTATTCCTTTGATTATATAGTGCCGGCACCTGTGGTTGATTTATACGATGCACCGAGCTCACCTTCAGTGGATGAACAGGATGTCGACGAGTCGACGGAATCCGAAAGTTTTGATGGTGCCCAATCTGATTTTGATGACCAACCTTTTGATTCAGTTTATGTTGATACCCCTTTATATATGGACCCTCCGCCATTACCTTTTGCCGAGGGAGCTGTGATTCGCTTCAGTCGTGTAACGTTGAATTTCATAACAAAGTATGACTCTGTTTTTTTGAAAAACACAAAAGGGTTAATGTCGTTTCGGTTGAATCAATTTATTGGTGAGGAGGGAACTTTCGATTGGTCACCTGCCGGCCTGAGTCCGGATAGTGTAATGTGCAATTTTACAACATACAGTTTCAGTATCAAAAAGCCTGAGTTGAAGTCTGATTTGGTGAAATTTAACTATGTCGGTAAAACACCGGGCTTTATTCCGGGAACATTTGAGTTCAAGTCTATTGCGCGGAAAGATTCTGTTCCTTCAAGTTATCCTCGATTCAGATCTTTTCAAAGCACGCTTTCTATTCAGGGTATCGGCGATGAAAATGTTGAGTATACGGGAGGTTTCTCGCTTACAGGGAATAAAATCTCAAGCGAATCTGTTTCTGGTGACCCCGCGACAATTGTGGTGTATCATAATGGGGAAAAGAAATTTATTACGCGCTCCACGGATTTTTTATTTACTGACTCTACCATCTCAGCACAAAAATCGAGCATCATTATTCCTATTGGGAATGATTCCTTAACTCACCCGCTGGTGCGCATGAAATACACGTTCGGAGATGATAGCACTCAAAGGCTTTTGCTACAAAAAGATAAGGGAGGAATGAAGCATACACCTTATTCTGCTACCTTTTTTAATGTTGATTTTGCAGCTGATGTGATCAAGTGGGATCTGTTTTCTGACAGTTTGAATATTCTAACAGATGGTGGGCGCAATACGGTGCCTATGATTATTGAATCGATAGACTTCTACGACCCCGATGATTTCAGGTTACTTTCCGGACAGGGATTTTCCTTCCACCCAGTGGCATTGGTTGCAAATTATTGTATTAAGTATAACGTGAGAGAATTCTATTCTGGCGATTTGGCACTGTTTTCAAATAAGAACATTCGCGATATCAAGGCCGCCCTGGAGTTTCTGAATGACAAGGGGTTAGTAAACTACTTTCAAAAGACTGATCTTGTCCAGGTAAAAGAAAAGGCCATCTTGATTTACAAAGCATATCGGGGCGAAATGGATTATGATAACCTGAAGATTCATTCCGTGATAGACAGTTTCCCTAACGCCAGCTTGAATTTTCAGAAGCGATATATGATAGTACGCGGCGTCGAGGAATTTAAGGTAAGCGATTCACTGAATGTACGCATTGAGCCGGACAGCAGTGTTATTACAATACTTCAGAATCGGGATATTCAGTTCGATGGAACGATCAATGCCGGTAACTTTGAGATCAGTGGGAAGGGTTTTACGCTGAAGTACGACAGCTTTTTTATCAGCCTGACGAATATTGACTCTATTAACTTTTTCGTGACAGAGACAAATGCCAGAGGACAATCTACGCGAAGGAAGATAAATAATTCCATGGTCGCTACAGATTCAGCAACTGCGGCAGTGGGTGGTTTGGGTAACCAATCACAATCTTCTGGTACGTTGTTTATTAGCAAAGCCAATAATAAATCCGGAAAGGAAAAGGTAGCGCATTATCCAAGGCTTGATGCAACATCTGGTGGAGTGATCTATTTCGATCGCGAGGAAGTATTGGGTGGGGTATATGACCGTTCGATGTTTTTTGTAGTTCCGCCTTTTCAGCTGGACAGCTTGAATAATGCAGACCCTGCCGCCATTAACTTTGGTGGGACGTTTGTGTCAAGTGGTATGTTTCCAAGTTTTAAGGAAAAATTACATACACAACCCGATAAATCATTGGGATTTGATCACACAATTCCACGCAGCGGCTATCAATTGTACAACGGTGACGGCAAGATAACTGGCGGGCTTACCATGAATAGCAGAGGACTTCGTGGCACCGGTACCATTGAATATCTGGCCGCTACCGTTAAAGCAAATGAATTTATTTTTTATCCCGATTCTGTTATATCCAAGGGGAGAGAAGCGAGTATTTCGGAAAAGCAATTTGGTGCCGTTAACTTTCCGGAAGCCGAGCTTACCGACTTTGAGATGAAGTGGTATCCGAAGCGCGATGAGATGAAAATGAAGAACACGGATGATCCCTTTAGTTTTTATAATGGGTCGGCTCAAATGCGGGGCACCGTTACCATATCCAAAGAAGGGGTAGCCGGTGCAGGAAAATTGGAGACCCGCGGCACCGAATTAATTTCCCGTAATATGAATTTTAGTTCCAAAGATTTTGGAGCACGGCATGCACGGTATAAAGTCAATTCACCAGATCCCGAAAAACCACTTCTCCAAGGTGACGACATTCGCCTTAAATTCAACCTTGAACAAAACTATGCCGATATAAGTCCCGAAGTGAAAGGTGTGGCAGCAATTGCTTTTCCTTTTGCGCAATTCAAAACTTCTATCCCCACCATGCGCTGGGATCTTACTGCACAAAAGATTACGATGAGCAAAGATCCCGATGTGCCACTGGAAAACTCGTATTTCTACACCACCCGTGAAGACTTGGACTCGCTGAACTTCAACGCGGAGAGTGCAGAGTATGATCTAAAAACGCAACAGTTGAAAGTGAGCGGAATTCCCTACATCATTGTTGCGGACGCTAAAATTACACCGGAAAATAATGAGGTATTGATTTTGGAGAATGCAAAAATCGGAACACTAAGCAATACAACGATAGTATTGGATACACTCAATGGATATCACCGTCTGACCGAAGGGGTCGTCGATGTTATTTCACGGAAGGAGTTTACCGGATATGCTACCTATCAATATGTAAACTTCCTGAAGGACACATTTGCCATTAAGATGACTGATTTTCATCTGGAACCTATAACCCAACTGGAACAGTCGAAGAGATCGTCGCGCAGAAATACGTCACTTGCTACCATGCAAACCGTTGGTACAGGATCGGTTTCAGATGCTGCAAACCTTGTTTTGGGTGCCGGTATGTTTTACAAAGGAGATATGATTATGTATGCGACGCGGCCTGCCCTGCAGCTTTCCGGCTATGTGAAGTTGGATATTAAGAAAATCAAGAATTATGATACGTGGATAGCGTATGAACAAACCGGAGACGAAACAGATGTGCTCATTGACTTCAACAGCGCAGTCACGGAAGGGGGAAAACGTGTCAATGCCGGCTTGCATGTAGGAAGTGGTGATAATGATCTTTACATCACCTTTTTGAATGATAAAAAATCGGAATACGACGAAGACTTCTTTGTGCCGCAGGGAAAACTCTACTATGATACAGCTTCACGTGAGTTTAGAATTGAAGACATGGAAAAAGCCGCAGGGAATAAGCTTTCCGGAAAGGTTTTTTCCTATAAGGATGAAACCATGCAGGTAAGGTTTGAAGGACCAGTTACCCTTATTAACGGATCAAAGGATTTTGATATAACAGCCTCGGCATTGGGACAAGGTGACCTGGAAACAAACGAAATCAGAATGAATACCTTCCTGATGGTAGACTCAAATATCCCGATTCAGGCCTTTGAGCTCATGGCAAAGCAAATTACAGATGTAATAAAAAATGAAGGTGTCGAGGAAGGACTGGGTGATCAGACTGAGTTGCTCTATAAAATTGCTGATATCGTTGGTGAACGCACAGTAAAGGATTTTGAACAACGAAGCCTGCAAGCTTATGTTTCGCTGGGTACAATTGCACCATTGACGAAACCACTTGTGTTCTCTAATGTAAATCTAAAGTGGTCGCCCAAACACAAAAGTTTCTTTAGTGAGGGAAAACTTGGGATGTCTAACATAGCAAGAAACGATATAAACGGTGCCTTTGAAGGCTTCATGGAAATCAAAGAAAGTGAAGATGGGGCTCCGGTATTTCATGTCTTTATCAAAGCTTCGCCAGAGGCATGGTACTATTTTGGCCTTGAGGATAACAGACTATTAGTGCACTCTTCAAATCCAGAATTTAATTCAATCATCTCCAAAAAAACAAACGCCGGAAAAGCTAAAATGGGCGAGGTAGCATTTATTCCTGGAAGCGATGATGAGACACTAGAATTCATCAACCGATTTCGCAAGCAATATTATGAGAATGACGTTCCCTATAATCTCTACGATGGAACCTCTGCTATCAAGAAATTTGACCTGAAGAAGAAAGAAAGTGACGATGGATTCTGATCAATTAGGGTAGGCCTTACTGTGATGTTCAGCCTCTTTCATTAATTTCCTCCACATTGCGGTCCCTATTCCGCAGTATACGCCTGGACTTAGATTTAGGTAAGCGCTGACTACCGATAACGATTTTGTTATTTCTTCAACAATACAAATGAATAGTTTCTGTTCAGGTACTGATTCACAATCAGAACCGTCTCTATTTTTTCTAATGAAAATTCAGGGGTACTGACTTTGAGAATGTCGGGGATTGATTGCTTCTTCAAAATACTTGCTCCAATCCAAAGCCCAAATGAAACGGCGGTACAATACTCGCCGCATAAATGTTTGAAGCGTATCTGAGGTGTTTGCTGGAGTACCGTTTTTTCCAAATGATGTAGTAAGTGGTCGTGTTCTATATTACCACTTGCCCCGCTTACCCACACGTCTATTTCTGAAAGTTTGATCTTGTTAACTTCCAGGAAAGAAGTCAGTGCGAGGTTAAACTCCCCTTCATGCTGGGGCGTATATACCATTTGCAGATCTTTAATGGCACACCACGTTGTGGCGGATGGGGCACCAGATACCATGAAGAACGCAGACCCTTCACCTTGAATAGTTCCCGTAGTTTGACTGTCAAAAAGTTTCAAATTGGGAATGTTTTCAACCTTATAGTATTGCGCACGCATGCCAATTGCATAGAGTACTTTCGCAGCTTCATCGGAACTCCCCACCAGGAAGTTGGATGTGCTATTTTCGGAGAGTTGCAACATCACATCGTGAAGCGCATTTTCAAAAGCGAACCCCTTGCTTACATAGGTGTTGTTGTACCCCAGGCATTTTGTGGATAGCGCAATCAATCCTGCCAGGGCATTGTATGTGCCTTGTATGAAATAGGTGGGTGTAAGTTGCTTCTCGTTCCGTTCCAGCATCTCGGTTAAGAACTTTTCAGTTTCCTCCAGAAAACCATATCCTGATGCTGTGATAATCCCATCGGGAACCTGAACATTTGCATCGCGAAGGCACATTGTTGCTGCAGTTAAACCAATGCGGTGCATGCGGCTTAATCTTCGAAGTTGGCCTGGACTAATATAGGTTTTGAAACTGGGAATTATGCAAGTGAGCACATTGCTTTCATAGGCACAAATTTCTTGCAAGAATTGATCATGCTCAAACGTTTTTTGTGGAGAAATTATCCCTATTCCATTGATGTAGTAGTGCTGCCTTTCATCCATAGTGTTATACCAATGAAAAGAGTAGGGAGGAGGTATTGCCTCCGAATCCGAATGAGTTTGATAAAATATTCTTCAATACTGTGTTTTGCATCATTTCTCTTACGGGTGAAATAGTAATTTCCTGCATTTGGCTGCTAAAATTGAGGTTTGGCCAGATAATTTGATGCTGAAGGGCCATCATGCAAAAGACGGCTTCAATGCTCCCTGCTGCTGCCAGTGTATGACCGGTATAAGGTTTTGTAGAGCTGAAGTAAGGAACCTGTTCTCGAAAAAGCCGCTGTATTCCCATACCTTCTGAAAGATCGTTATTTTCTGTAGCTGTACCATGCGCATTGATATAGTCAACATCTGCTGCTGAGAAGCCTGCAACGGATAAAGCTAAATTCATTGCATTAAAAGCGCCAGTACCTTCCGGTGACGATGCAGTCAGGTGAAATGAATCATTGGCATTACCATACCCTTTGAGTTCGGCAAGCGGCTTTCTTCGTTTTTGATTTACCAAAGCTTCTGATTCCAGCACGAGGTAAGCAGCACCCTCGCCCAGGTTAAGCCCTTTGCGCGTATTGTCAAAAGGTCTGCAATGCTCGGGATCCACGATCATGAGTGAATTAAAACCATTAACCGTGAATTTGGATAATGCTTCGGCACCTCCACAGATTACACGGTCAATTTTTTTCGCTTTTATTAATTGGGCCCCCTGCATTATCGCGTTCGCAGAAGAAGAGCATGCCGTGCTCACGGTTGCGATACATTGTCTTATACCAACATGATCTGCGATTCGCTCACAGTGTTCTCCCGGGTTTGCGGTATCAGTGAATTGATCAAAATCACCTTGCTGTTGAAGATCCGTTATCTGATAGAAAAACTTCTCAAATTCGCGAATTCCCCCCGTTGTTGTGGCTGAAATTAAGCCGGAGTTTCTAATGTCTGTAAGCGAAAGTCCTGCCGAATGGATGGCCTCCTGGAGTGCCAGTAATCCCAACAAGGCTGTGCGCGTATATCCTTTTTCTGTTTTTATTCCGGCTGCTTCACGCAGTTCCTGATCGTGAAGCTTAATTTCACAAGCAGGCAGGTCTTTTTGATGAATTGTGTCCAGTATGCTTAGCTCACCAAATCCACATCTTCGGAGTGTAAGCGATTGAAAATTCTCTTGTGTGTTTTTGCCTATGGAAGTGATGATGCCGTATCCCGTGATGAATACGCGTTGGCTCATGCTTGCGCTCTGTTATTGTGAATGTACTCTGCCATGGAACGGATGCTGTAAAAAACAGCGCGCCCTTCTTTCGGATCTTTCAGTTTGATGCCATAATTTCTATCCAGTAGTACCACCAGCTCAAGGGAGTCAATAGAGTCTAATCCCAGACCTTCACCAAACAGCGGTGTGTTTTCATCAAAAGATTCCGGAATGATATCCTCCAGATTTAGCTGTTCGATCAGTTGTTCACGTAATTCCGCAGTAAGCTCTTCTATTGATTGTTGCATGTCTTTATTTTTACAGTTCAATTACTCAACTGTTCTTGCATTGTTAACGATTATGCTTGCAGTTCCTGTTACCAGCGCAAAACCCACGAGTCTTAATAAATTTGGCAAAATGGTTTGGAATGATGCCTGTCGCAAAAATAGATCATTAAAGGATTCTAACCCCCAACTCATTGGAGAAAATTGGCTCAGGGTTTGGAGAATTTCCGGCATTACGTAAACTGGGACCCAGACACCTCCAATGGCAGAAAGAATGACGACGGATATGGATCCAAAGGAAAGGGCTTGTTGTGCTGTGCGGAAGTAAACCGCGATAAGGATACCATATCCCGTAGCGGCCATTGCTACACAGGAAGCGGTGATAAAAATAAGAACTACGTCTTCGCCCAGTACCAATTTACTAAGTCCGAGGAAGGGCATCACAAATATTCCTACCAGAATCATCATCAGAAATTGCACCAGGCAA
Organism: Cyclobacteriaceae bacterium; assembly: GCA_029858965.1. Lineage (GTDB taxonomy): Bacteria > Bacteroidota > Bacteroidia > Cytophagales > Cyclobacteriaceae > Chryseolinea. Next base: position 21,028 of record JAOUDZ010000008.1, on the reverse strand, counting down.
ACGATGAAATAGAATGCAAACTTGCCACTGATTATGGGAAATTGGGACCCCGAAATAAGGCGAAGCCGAAGCATGCTCCCTTCTTCACGCTCTTTAATGAAGTTCCCTGCCAGCGGGTAAAGAATAAAGAACATAGCGAACATCGTCCACGCGGGTACGTTATGTTGAACGGAATTAAGTACGAGTCCCTGATATTTATTCTCAGATGCGTACCGCTGGCTCACTTGTATGATTTGTGATAAATCAAAATCGATCTTCTTAGCCTCTGCATTACCTTCACTCAGCTGATTCTGGAGTTCTTCCAGAACCCATCCGGTTTGAACGGTGGCAATAATTTTTTCAATAGCGCCGGAAAGCGTTTGCTGAAAGTTGGCTTTTATGGCAGGATCAAGAAGAATTTCTAATGTAACGATGGGAAGTTCAGCGGAATCTGTTTGATCGGCTGCTAATCCAAAATTTGAAAAAATAGATGTGATTAGCTGTCGTGTGTTTTTCCGCAAGGTATTACTTGCGTCCTTGGGAATGATAATAGCCGCTTTGTATTTCCCTGAGCGCACTAATGCTGTGGCTTCCACGGTATCGCTCAAAATAATAAGGTTTACATTCCGGGAGGCATTGAAAGCTTCCTTCAGCTTGGCGCTCAATGAATCGGTGTCGTTGTCAATCAACAGTACATCGATTCTAAATTCCTGATAGTCACGAAAAGGAGCATCTTGAACTAGCGCCATAACGATGACCAGTGCCAGGGGCATGATAAAGATTAAGGCCATTCCACCAGGGTCGCGAATCAGCAATAAAAACTCTTTGTATATGGTAGCAAGAATTTTCAATCACGAATATTTTTACCGGTAAGTTTCAGGAACAGCTGTTCCAGGTTCTGGCAATCAGGATGTTTTCCCATTACGGCCGAAAGTGTACCGGCTGACATCAATTTTCCTTCATTGATAATACCTACATGCGAACAGAGCCTTTCAGCTTCCTCCAGGACATGGGAGGAATAGATGATGGTTGTTCCTTGCGATCTAAGATCACTGAGAAAGTCAAGTATCAAATTGCGCGATTGAACGTCCACACCTGCAGTTGGCTCGTCCAGGATGACCAGCTTAGGCTGATGAAGTAGCGCAGCAATAAGGTTAAGTCTTCTTTTCATTCCACCTGAGAAAGTATTTACCAGTTTTTTTGACTTTACAGCAAGGCCAAAAATATCAAGGTACTGCTCTATTTGCTTGCGGATAAAAGATGCGTTTAGCCCATACATTCGTCCGAAATAGAATAAGTTTTCGTAGGCGGTCAGGCTGGGGAACAGGGCAATTTCTTGCGGAGCAACGCCAATCTTCTTTCGAATAGCAGTGCCGTGTTCCAACATGTTTTTTTCCATAACGTAAACCTTGCCGGAATCAGGCCTCAGCAGACCACACAATATCATCACTGTTGTTGATTTGCCTGCGCCATTGGGTCCCAGTAAACCAAAAACGGCACCTTCAGGAATATCAATGGAAACATCTAAAACAGCGGGTGTGCTTGAATTGCTGTACTGTTTGGTAAGGTGCTCAAGGTGAACTACACTATAAGTCATTGGATTTGCTCACTTCGTATAACGCTGAGAATATGTCTTGTTCCCGTTGTGAGCAGGCTTCCAGAAGATCGCCTAATTCAGCAAAGGTTTTTGTATCCGATTTTCGATTTTTACAAACCCTGCCCGCATAATACGCAAAATCACGCAGGTCATCACCGCTTTTAGTGAGTTGCTGGGATAGGCTGAAAAGTTTTTCGTTTTTGAGCATTACACTTGCTTGCTCCAGGAATGCGGCATGAATAAACCGGAAGCCAGCTCCACCGGTTCCAATTTCTTCCTGCATTCGAATAACGTTGCCAAGCCACATAATCGCTTTCCGGTCACCGAGGCGCCGTGGCCATTGGCGCAGGCGCGTCGCCAGATACTTCATTCCTTTTGCGCCTACCAGCGGCACGGGTATGCGAGTCATATGATCGCTGGTCTGCCGGATACCTTTCCAGATGGCCTTTTCCACCGCATATTCTCCTGGTACCTTAACAGGATAGTACATGCGACCACTCGGTTCAGGCATGCCTTTGGCAAACCGTGCCCGAACCAAATCCTCATAAGAAATCTCAGTTGTATATTCCATCGTAGGATCACTGACCAGGTAGTGTCCGTTTTCTTTTCCGAAAACGATAATATTGTGAGCATTAAAATGAAACCGATAAGCTGCCGGAAGATAGTTCAAGTAGAATACCGAAGTGAGCATGCCCACCGGTTGTCCCTGGTCAAGCATCTTGTCCAGCGCAAGCATCGCTTCGGCCGGGCTGGAAAACTTTTTGGTTTCTATTTTTATTCCAATCCGATTTGAAAATCGTTTAAAGATTTGCCCGGGCCAGATACGGTAAGCTGTGGTGGGTATGCCGTTTATACGGATAAAAGGTAAGTAGGAAAAAAATAAGCCAGAGCCAATACCGAAAACCATTGGTTCATCGAATTCCATCCCGTGGAAGCGCAGTAGATTCGAGACCACACCACTTTCACAGTGGGCCGATTGCTTGTGTGTAAAGTTAGTGGTCATGCTGTTTTAAACGTTCGATATCGGTTAATTCCTCTACCGTTATCCGAAATGTGTACGCATATTTTTCCAACCGCCTCATGCTCAGTCTTCGAAAGAAAAAGGGGCGACAGTGTAGCCTGACTATGATACTTATGGTACCAGCATAACTTGCGACCAGGGAAGGAGTCATGATGTTCTTCTTGATAAAGTACAGTAATGGACTTGCTTTTCCAGCGATTACTTTTTCGCGTGCTTCCCGTACTTCGTCATTAACGACTTCCCAGGCTTGTTGCATCGCAACTGTCTCGGGTTCCCAGCCAATGCTGTTTACTTTTACGTAATGGCCTTTGTCATCAGTGGCATAATACAATTTTGCTAACTTTCCTTCGTTAAGATTTTCCTGGTCTTGTGGTACCTGTTCTTTATTCATGGCAATGGAAAGTTAAAGGTGTACAAGTCGTTATTCGTTGTAGCAGCAGGTCGCATTCTCCGGTAGATGTTCTATCAAGATTCCACAACAGTTAACATGACATAGGCATAATTAAAGCGGGCGCTTTCCGGGACTCCCATCAATAGCGTATCCCCTTTCTTTAACTTTCCGGAATTAAACAGTTCCTCCAACATCAAATATGGCGAAGCAGCACCAACATTTCCTACCCACGACAAATTTGTAAACCATTTTGAAACGGGTATCCCAATGCCTATAAGTTCCAATTCATTCGCAATACGGGAAGCGAAATACTGTGATGAAAGATGTGGAAGGAAATACGTAATATTTTCGATGTCAAACTTTTTCACTGCAAGAATGTTTTTCAGCAATTCCATACCCTTCTTCACAATAAAATCACCGAGCAGTTTGGTGTCCTGTTTTATAGCAAAAACGGATTGGCCGCTCCATTGTTCCTGGTCCATATCACTCCAGCCTATAAGTTTTCCTGCCGAATCTTTTATGCTGCCGGCATACATGCAGGTAGGAAGTTCATGCGCAAAAGAACGCTGTTCGATCCACTCTATCTTCAAGGACAATCCGTTGGGGTTCGGCGTTGGTTGCAGCAAAGCAGCCCCTGCGCCATCAGAAAGCATAAAGCGAAGAAAATCCTTTTCAAAAGCAATAATGCCATCACCTTCCAGTTTGGCGACTTTTGCAGCTTCTTCTTTGAAAAACTTGGCCAGCATCCACTTTGAAAAACGGTCAGATCCGGTACACACAGCATTTTCTGCCTGGCCGGACAACACAGAGAGGTAGCCAAATTTCATTGCCTGAATACCCGCACTGCAGGCTCCTGTTGTAGAATTAATTTCGATGGCATGGCCACCCAATTCGCCATGAACCATGGCGGCATGCGCTGGGAGGAGTTGATCGGGCGTAGTGGTTCCGCACGATAATATTTCCAATTTGGAAAGATCGAAATCTGAATCAAAAAGCTTTGTAATGGCCACTTTCGTCAATTCCGCATTCGTATGTGTGGTTTGGCCATCCTTATCCAATGCGTAGTACCGTTTTTTGATCTGGTTATTTCGCAATATGAGTGGCTTAGCCTTGGAAGGCTGGCCATTAATAAGGCCTAATATGCTCTCCATTTGATCATTGGAGATAGGTTCATTTGGTAAAAAGCTTGCTAACCTCGTTATGTATACACTCCTGTTCATCAACGGCGTAAGGTTTTAGACTATTACAAAAATTCCAAAGCCCGAAAGTAACTTTTTTTCCTTTAAATATTAAAACTATTTGAACAGGGAGAAATGTCTAAAAAGTCACCTTGAAGCCCTTTTGCCTTAGATTTTGCCACCGCAAGAAGTGACTTAATGGAGACAATTTAGGCGGACATTACCGCAGTGAATTTTGTCTGTAGTAATTTACCTCCTCCAGCAGTTGTTTCTGTTTTGCCAAACGCAAAATACTGGACATTACCCACAGCAGCGGAGATAATACAAATATCGCTGGAAGAAGAACGTACAGAAACGCATAAACCCTGATTTTTCGTCCTGTGGAGTGAAGGGCCCCGCCTGAGGAAATGAATTTTGACCAAAAGGCAAACCCTTTTTGGCCTCTTTTTTCCAGTAATATTAAGCTTGGTTTTACCTCAATAGCGCCGTTCTGATTCAGTTTGGATTGTAATGAATCAAAATCCCCGGTCTGCAATGCATCCCCGATGCACTCCCCAAATTTACTGGCATGCTCAATGTCCTGGTGGGCTACTCCTGCCGCTGGAAAGAAAAGAAACGCCTCTTTATTGCCCGTGAGCATCCACCTCAGGATTGTGATCAAACTAGTAATGTTCCCGGAGCGGTCAGCGAGCGCAATATGGCCAATGAGGCGTGCCTGGACATCCAACAGCTTTTGCTTTACTTTTTCCTGGGCACCGAGCCACATATTGCGGCAACCCAGGATGGTAACCACTGGCTTGTCCTTCAATATCCGCTTAGCATCATCGCTCTGCAGGAAGGCACTGATCGGCCTCGATGGGGTGAGGAACCAGGGCTGGTAACCAACAATGACTAAATCATAGGGTTCAAACGCTTTTTCAGATAGTCTTTTTAAGGCTAAAGGCTTTTGATTAAACGTTTCGGGAAATGCATTAAAAAATGTGTATGCGCTCCATGGAAAAGGATATTTCTCAACTGGTTCAATCCTTTCGATATGAATTTGGTGACCCAGGGTAATAAGCGGTTTGATTAAAGACTGAAGAATTGACAATTGCTGCCCTGATTGTGAATAATAAATAACTAAAACCTTCTTCATTGGAATAATTTGGTAAACGATAATGCGAATTCAGTTCTATGCACAGTATTAAATGGTTACAATTTATGTCTGCAAAATAATATCTTTTTGCCAAAATCCGGAGACCTGCTGGTGGAGACGATTGTTCAGTTAATTTCCTTTCACCAGCACCTGCAGTGTAGAACGTGAAGATTGTTCTAACAAAACCCCTGGCATTTTTCGGTATTCTACCGAATGCGCCAAATCATAATTCTTGACGGTGATCAGGGTCAAGCCTGTGTTGTAATTCACTTCAAAATCCCGCTGAAGTCTTTCGATCAGATTTGCCACTTTGCTTTCGTTAAAGTCGATGCAGAACGAAAACGAAATTGCAGAGTTTTGCATTACGTTAATACTTACACTGATCGCTAACAAGGCATCAAAGATAACGCTCAATTGCTGTTCAGAAATAAAAGCATAGTCTGTCGCTTTACAGGAAATAAGGCATTGATTTTCCTTGAATACAATTAACGGCGGAAGTTTATCAACCGTGCATTCGTGTATAAGCGTTCCGGGCAAAGAGGGGTTATCAAAATTCTTAACGAGCAGTTTAATGCCTTTGGTAGCTAACGGTTTGATTGTTTTAGGGTGAATAACGGAAGCTCCATAGTATGTCATTTCTGCAGCTTCTCTGAATGGCAGTTCATCGAAAACAACCGCGTTTGGAAAACGCTTCGGGTCAGCATTCATCACCCCCGCGACATCTTTCCAAATGGTAACAGATTCTGCCTGGAGGCAAGAACCAAAAATTGCCGCCGAGAAATCCGATCCTTCCCTGCCCAGTGTTGTTGTAAGGCCATCCTCTGTCTTGCCGATAAAACCTTGCGTGATCACTATGCCTTTTTCGAGAAAGCCTTTTAAAGTCAGGATATTGCCCGACGTCTTCACCCAGTCAACTTTTGCTTCGCGAAAACTTTTGTCTGTGTTAATGTATGAGCGGGCATCAATCCAGGAACTTGAAGCCTTTTTTGACACAAGGTAATGGTGGAGAATAACAGATGAGATCAACTCACCTTTGGAAACAATTTGATCATAAAGCTTATCGGTGTTCATTTCATTTGTCAACCCGGTTTTAATCTCGGCAAATATCATTTCCACTTCTTGGCGTATTTTTGACTGATCCGTGAATAGTTCGTTCACGATTTCTAGGTGATATTTTTCCAAAGCGTGCAGGGCTTGTGATACCGCGCCGCCCATTTCCGACATGGCAAGAATTCGCTCAAGCATATCTGTGGTTTTACCCATGGCGGAAACTACGACCAAAAGATTGTTCGGTGGCTGCGAGAGGATAATTGTTGCGACTTGCGCTACGCCTTTGGCATCTTTCAAGGCGGCTCCGCCGAATTTAAAAACCTTCATTTTTGTTGTACTAAATCGTTTGCGGGTTAACTTTGATTTGATTTTGAAGTATGCAAAGATCATTCAATAATACCAGCGCCGCAAGCATTGAGTCTTCCAGGATCGCACATCCAATTGGAACGGCATTGGACCGATTTATCAAAAATAATCAGGCTCAATTTCAATATGCCAGTGGAGAATTGTCACAGTTGCTCCGCGACATTGCCCTGGCTTCAAAAGTTGTGAACAGAGAAGTGAATAAGGCAGGCTTAATTGACATTATGGGCGCTGTTGGTTCTCAAAATATGGCTGGCGATGAACAACAAAAACTCGATGTATTGGCGAATATCCGCTTCACACGCGCCCTGGCTAAAGGTGGTGAAGTATGCGCGCTTGTTTCTGAAGAATCGGAATCTTTTGTTGATCTGAATAACGAAGGTCAGTACATGATCGCCATCGATCCGCTGGACGGATCATCCAACATTGATGTAAATGTATCTATTGGAACAATTTTCTCCATTTACAGACGAAAAAGCCCTGCGGGAACACCAATACAGCAAATTGATATTCTCCAAAAAGGATCGGACCAGGTGGCTGCCGGATATGTTTTGTATGGGTCTTCTACCATGCTGGTCTACACGACAGGCCATGGCGTAAATGGATTTACCTATGAACCAACTTTAGGGGAATACTTTCTATCTCATCCCACGATGAGAATACCAGAAGATGGAAGAATCTATTCTATCAATGAAGGCCTTACCAATTCATTCGCTGCCCCTGTTAGAGATTACATTCAGTTTTGTAAAGATGAGAACTACTCAGCCCGATACGTTGGTTCCCTCGTTGCTGATTTTCACAGGAACCTTTTGAAAGGCGGGATATACATCTACCCTGCAACAGCCAAAGACCCAAATGGCAAACTGAGGTTGATGTATGAATGTAATGCGCTGGCTTACCTTGCAGAGCAGGCAGGGGGCAGCGCAACCACTGGTAAAGATCGGATATTGGATATTGAATTGAAGGACCTGCATCAACGGACCGCCTTTTATGTAGGATCTAGGAATATGGTCGAAAAAGCCGCAAGCTTCAGTTAGACGCCGCAACTATTACCGATAGGATTAAGTGGATCAACTGCCATCAGGCCGCTATTCGTTTGCCTCGTCTGTTCCAGAGACATCAAACAACTCCGGAACATATTTCAAGATTGCTTCATACCAACGCACCAGCTTTTTTATGTCTGAAACATAGACGCGGCTTTCATCGTATTCTGGTAGAACGGCTTTCATGAAGGCTTTCAATTCTGTTGCGTCAGAATTAAAGTCAACGCCCAGGTCATTTCCAAATTCACCATGAATCTTGAGTAAGATGTCCTCTAATCCAGCAGTACCCTCTTTGGTAGTAGTATAAATAGAAATTTCATTTAATAGAGATAAACGGTGATTGGATGTGGCAACCATTTTCGTTTTTGATTCGTCAAGTGATTCAAGAATTACACCTGATTTTGTAGGGGCAATTACTTTAAAGAGGCCGCCTTTTCCTGAGACTGTTGCTATTTCCGTTAAAGTCATATTCGAATTTTATGTTGCGGGTCAAAGCTACAGAATTGATTAGAAAAGTCTACTGCTATACTAAAAAGTGTGCGTCAAACGTGCTTCCGCACAAGCTACCTGAATCAGGCTAACCATCATAACTGGTATTTTGGATGGCATCTTCGACAAAGGTTAGCAATTCTTCTCTCCCATTTTTCTCGACGGATGAGGTCAGCATTATTGTTGGCAGTATTTCCCATTGCGTAAGCAGTGTTTTTTCGTATTGCCTCATATTTTTTTGCAACTCGTTTCGCGTGAGTTTATCGATCTTTGTGAAGATTAACGCCAGCGGCACTTGTTTACTGCCTGCCCATTGAATAAAATTCAGATCATTGGCTTGAGGTTCCAAGCGAGCATCAAGGAGCACAAACAGGCACATTAGATTTTCACGTTTCAAAACGAAATCCTCAATCATCTTCCCAAAACCTTCTCGTTTGCTCTTACTTGCATGCGCATACCCATACCCTGGCAGGTCAACAAGATACCAGGCTTTATTGATGAGAAAGTGATTAATTGTTTGTGTCTTACCAGGTGTAACGGAGGTCTTCGCAAGTTTTTTTGAATTTGTGATCATGTTGATGAGTGAGGACTTACCGACATTCGAACGGCCAATAAAGGCAAACTCGGGTTTATCCGGCGGCGGGCATTTGTTTACATCGGCGTAGCTGGAGATGAATTCGGCGGTAGTTATCTTCATGGTTAAAGTAATAAGTGAAGGTCAAAATACTAAGTTTGCCAGACCCTAGGTCTTATGAATCAATTTTGTAGGCCGAATTTCGGGGTTTTTCATATCTTGTGGCTATATTTTATATATCTTTATTGACAAAAAATTTTTTGAGCAATGACCAGTATCCGAAGTGTACTGATTTTTTTGACTTTTATCTCTGCGTTTTTCAATCCCTGTTACAGTCAGCAAGATCCTAAGGAAACCGCTCGGCAGTATATGGAACAGGCAGAGTTGATCATGGCAGAAACCAAAGCCATGGACGATGCGCGGGAGATTATGGTGACCGCCGCAGACCTGGATACTACTTACATACAGGCCAACTATGAGGCAGGCAGAATGCACCTGGTTACTGTTGGGAAAGACCGTGCTGTAAAATATCTTTTGCGCGTTTATCGTCAGGATCCCGACTTTCGTTTTGACATCGAATATTGGATTGGAAGAAGTTACCAGTTTGGTGAAAGCTTTGATGAGGCACTGGTTTTTTATAGAAAGTATAAAGATAAGCTTACCAAGAAATCCAATTATCAAGGTAAAGACAAAGTTGATATGGCTACCGTGGATCGCGGGATTTTTGAGTGTGAGAATGGGAAAGAGTTTATTTCCAAGCCAGGCAACTTCTCCATCGTGAATATTGGCCGGGAAATAAATTCTGAATTCGAGGATTATGCACCTGTATTGAATGAGAATGAAAATGAGATTGTTTTCACATCAAGAAGACGCGAGGATAACTTGAACCAGAATGTGTATGATGATAACAAGCCTTATGAAGATATTTTTACTTCGAAGAAAGTAGGCAATGCGTGGACTTACGCTAAAAACATCGGACCTGTTGTAAATAATCCGTATCACGACTCAAATTTGGCATTATCTGCCGATGGTAATACGCTGTTCCTCTTCAAGGATGATGGAGGTGGCGATATTTTCTTTACGAAACGGCAGCCTGGTGGTGAGTTTGGCCCGCCGGTTCCGCTGCCTGGATCTATTAATTCAAGCTATGAAGAGAAATCTGTTACCATTTCCCAGGACGAAAAAACCTTGTACTTCTCAAGCAACCGTCCTGGTGGTTTTGGGGGTTTGGATATTTATCGTGCAACTAAGGATTCTAAAGGAGAATGGTCCAATGTGAAGAATCTTGGACCCAAGATCAACACTGATAACGATGACGATGGACCGTTCATAGATTATGATGGCGTAACGTTATATTTTAGTAGCAAAGGTCGTAAAGGAATGGGTGGATTTGATGTTTTCAAGGCAACCCTGGATCTCAAAAGCAGCACATGGAGTGAACCCGTAAACCTGGGGTATCCCATAAATACTCCCGATGATGATATATATATTGTGTTTTCAAAGGACGGTAAACGTGCCTATTACTCTTCAGTGAGAGAAGATGGCATGGGTTATACAGATATCTACCTTATTACTATTCCGGAGGGCATAAAGAATATCGACAACGTGGCAAAACTGCCTGTTGATGAGCCAACGAACCCAACGGAGACGGATTCTGTCGGTAAGAAAGATACTAAGACGCTCAAGCCTTTGCGCTACATCATTACCGTAGTGGATGCTGCAAACAAAGCTTCGCTGGATGCCAAGGTCAGGATGCAGGGCTCATCAGATAATATCATTGTTCCTGTGCAGGTCCAGGGCAAAGGCGTATTCGCGTTTACCGTGACGAGTGATAAACCGAAGGATTATCGACTATCTGTTGAGGTTAGTGGTTATGTCTTTTTTAATCAGAACATAAAAATTGAAGGTGCATCTGCCACGGAAAAAACCATTAATCGCACCATTGAAATGCGAAAGCTTTCAGTAGGTGTGTCTTCTATATTGCGGAATATCTATTTCGATTTTGACAAGGCTAGCTTTCAGACAGAATCCTACTCAGAATTAAATAAGCTTGAGGCGATGTTAGTGCAAAACAGCAGAATGGTTGTAGAGATCGCCGGGCATACAGATGCTATAGGTAGCAACGATTATAATCAGCAATTATCGCTAAAACGCGCACAGGCTGTCAAGGATTATCTTACCAAAAAGGGAATTGACCCGCGCAGAATTCAGCCGGTTGGATATGGTAAAACCAGGCCGTTGGCCAGTAACGATGATGAAGAAGGAGGTCGCGAATTAAACCGGCGGGTTGAGTTTAAAGTGCTTCAAAATCAATAAAATTTCTTTCGTAAGAACAAACCCTCTACCTTCGCTCCTGTTTATTAGAAAAGCGAAAAAATGGCAGTTGTTCCGTACAAGGAAGAAAGTACATCCAAGAAAGAACAGGTGGCTAGAATGTTTGATAACATTAGTCACCGCTATGATTTCCTCAACCACTTCTTAAGTTTAGGCATAGATAGAGGTTGGCGCGATAAGGCTGTGAAACTCATGATTCCGTTGAAACCGAAACTTATATTGGATGTAGCGACTGGGACTGGCGATTTTGCATTGCAGGCGCTTCAGCTTAATCCAGAAAAAATCATTGGCGTGGATATTTCTGAGGGCATGTTGGACGTTGGTAGAAGGAAGGTCCGGGAAAAACATGTAGATCATCTGGTTGAGTTGCGAAGCGGTGACTCAGAAAATCTTCCATTTCCGGAAAATAAGTTTGATGCGGTAACCGTTGCATTTGGTGTACGGAATTTCGAAAACCTGGAGCAGGGATTGCGTGAAATAATTCGGGTGCTTAAACCTGGCGGTATGGCCGTAGTGCTGGAGTTCTCGCGACCCCGTAGTTTTCCTTTCAAACAGTTGTACAGTCTTTATTTTAAATTCATATTACCTAAAATAGGCAGGATTGTATCGAGTGATAAGGCGGCTTATACCTATTTACCGGAGTCGGTCGACGCTTTTCCAGACGGAGAGGATTTTATTAACATCTTGCACAATGTCGGATTTAAGGATACAAAATGCAGGTCACTTACATTTGGAATAAGTTCTATCTACATCGCCACAAAGTAGTTTTTATTCTAGCTTTGTTGTGCTGTGCACTGACAGTGGAGGCGCAACAAAAGCGGTGGGTGGAACGCAATAACCCAAATTACGACAATAAGAAACTGACGTATGGATTTTTGATCGGGCTGCATACCTCTATCTATCAGATTAACTATTCCGACGTTTTTGTTACGCAGCAATTTGATACATTATTTTCGGTAAATTCTTCCTGGAGTTCAGGATTTTCGCTCGGCTTCATCGTAAACTACCGCCTCAGCGAGTTTGTGGATTTGAGGCTGACACCAGAAGTAGCATTTTATGAGCAAAAAGTCAGGTATCAATTTACGGATGAAACTTTTGAAGATGCACTTGTAGAAAGCACAATGGTTGAATTTCCGGTTCTGCTAAAATACAAATCGGAGCGGAGAGGTAATATCCGAATGTACATGATTGGTGGCGTGAAGCCGGGTATAGAAGCATCGGGTAAGAAAGACAAGACCAAAGCAGAGCTTGAAGTTAAGAGCATGAACCTTAGCCTGGAAGCAGGGTTTGGTTTTGACTTATATTATCCTTTGTTTAAATTTTCGCCCGAGATAAGATTTTCGCGTGGAATCATCGATGTACTGGGTACCAGAAACAATGAATTTGGTCAGCCGCTTCAGCGCATCAATACCAATACAATAACGGTTTATTTTCTTTTTCAATAATCATGTCTAACAGAACAGTCTTAATTACAGGTGCTACATCAGGTATTGGTGAAGCTACAGCCAGGTTGCTCGCAAAGAATAATTTTCGGTTGATCCTATGTGGTAGGAGGAAGGACCGCCTGGAAGCCTTGCGCATGGAGCTTTCCGGGATCACGGAAGTTACTACATTGTCTTTTGACGTACGCGATCAACATGAAGTTGCGCGTGCTATAGCCTCACTACCTCCAGCATGGAAGGCTGTCGATGTACTCATCAATAATGCCGGTAACGCCCATGGATACGGCCCTATCCAAACAGGAAACATCGATGACTGGGATGCCATGATGGATATTAACGTGAAGGGGCTATTGTACGTATCGCGCGAAGTAATACCTGGCATGACGGAACGTCATTCAGGTCATGTTATTAACCTGGGCTCTATTGCCGGCAAAGAAGTATATCCCAATGGAAGTGTTTATTGCGCGAGTAAGTTTGCAGTAGATGCATTGACACAGGGGATGCGTATGGATTTGAATCCGTTTGGCATAAAAGTGACATCAATTAATCCGGGTTTGGTAGAAACTGAATTTGCGATGGTTCGCTTTAAAGGAGACAAGGAAAAGGCCTCAGCAGTGTACAAAGGTATAGTGCCGTTAAAAGGGGAGGATATCGCAAACATTATTCTGTACACGTTAGCATGCCCCCCGCATGTTGTACTGGCCGACATAACCGTTTTCTCAACAGCGCAGGCAAGCAGTACTATAGTAAATAGAAATTAGATTATAGCAAGCAGCGTTTTCTCTTCAATTTCATGCTTACCATCAAATGAAAGCCACTGGGGTGTGATATCCAGTTTTTCGGCAATCATATCCATCTCAGCAAGATGGCTATTTTTTATATAAGGATCTGACTTCCCATACACCAGGAGCACTTGTTTATTCCTCAGCGTTTCTCTTCCTGATTCAAAGTTCATATCGGGTGGAAATATCCCAGACCAAAGGATCAAGCGGCTGAACTTTATGTTATTATGAGTAACCCACCGTGATGCTGTGGCTGCTCCCTGAGAGAACCCCAAGACGGTTACTGGTATTTCAGACTGTACCCCGATTTGTTGATCATACAACGCATTCAGAAAATGCACATAATTTTCGATATCCACCAACCTGTTCTCTTTTGTCATCCAGGTAGCCCCAACGCGGTCGCTGGCGCGTTTTGTAGACTGGAGGTTATCAATGTAAAATTTTGACAATCCTTCAGGCGCGATTACAAAAATATCCTGATCCAGCAGGATATTGAACTTCCGGATAAAATATCCGGCGAGTTGTCCATATCCATGGAGAACAAACCAGATTTGTTTTGTCGCCTCAGTAATTTTTCCGAGCGTGTAGTAACGTGCTTTGAAATCGAAGACAAGGTCATGCTGTTGCATCGTGCAAATCTAAATAAAAAAGGCTACCGCTGTTGGGTAGCCGTTCCGGGCGTACATTCCGGTAGGATTAGCGCTTGAAGCCGAGAGCGCTTCCACCGCAGTAACTGGCAGAACCATCAAAGGTGTACTGAATATAATAGATGCCTGTTGTATTGCAGGGGTAAGCAATGGTCGCTATGAATTGTCCTTCCACTTTGCTGGATGCGACCTTATTCCGTTTCGAATCGTAGAGGCTAACCACTATTCCATCAGGTTGATTCGCAGCACATATGTTGATCATATATTGCGTTCCTTTCGTAAACACATATGAATACTCAACATAATCTTTACCTCCTTTTTCAACTTTATAGGTTTTCAAAAAATTAAAACCGCTAGCCAGCTTAGGGATGCACTCGTTGCTAAAGATCTCCGAGTTACACTGTCCGGTTACCTCCAGGGTACTTATGGCAAGAATAGAAAGAACAAGGACAATTATCGTTTTCATAGCTTCCGTTTATAATCTTAACTTATAACCTTCTCTCTGATGCTTGACGCAATAGATCTAATGGCGGCAATGTCCTCAGAGGTAATCTCAATACTGCTGGAGCTGTTGTCTTTTATAACCATAACGCCATCTACAATTTTGAACTCTGATTCCTTGTACGTATAGGTAATGATTACCCTATCATAGATTTCTTTGAGTTCTTGCATCTCATTCAACAACGATGCCATATTTGGGTCTGATTCCTGATAAAAAGAAAGTAACAGCATAATGTTTTCCAGAATAATTTTCTGCTCTCCGATCGTTTCCTGCAGTTCTTTGTTGTCCGGATTTGCAGCGGATACTTCGCATATAATGTGTAATGCTTCAAGCCATCCGCCCGTCAGGAACAGGACACTTAAGTTCGATCGATTCTGGGTTTGCAGGTAATGGTTGATGCTATTAAAATTCTGGGTAGTGATAAGCAGCAAAGAATCCAGGTTCTTGCTGTTGGAGGCTAGTCTGCCTATGGTTTCTTTGTCAAAAAACTGACCAATATTTAAACCGTTAGCCAATTCCTCGATCGAAGCCAGGTATTTTACACCATCCTGGTTTTGTTCGTAGATGTTGGTATACCCTAAATCAGTGCCGTAAATACCAAGATTGAGTGCCTTCTGATAGCTGCTGTTGTACTTAGAAAAATTATCCGGGGAATTGAGGTAGCCTCCATTGTACTTTCTGCCTGATGATTTCAGCAGAACAGAGATTTCTAACGGGCTTGGAATTTGTTGGAGTATATCCCCAATTACGCCCTCTGAAATGGAGGGGCCTTCGGCACCAGCCGAGTCCAGCCTTTCAAGGAAAGCCTGTTCGTCCGTTTTTTTTTCGGATCCGCAGGCGAAGAAGAGCGCCAGAATAAGCCCAATTAGTAAAATTCTCATAGCTATAAAATTATGCGATTACAAAGTTAGAAATTCAGCAATACCAGCCAAAATGTTACTTAATGCTTATTTCTTTTGAAAAACGTGCTTTTGTCAGGTTTATCCTGCCCGCTAATACAGCAAAAGAGGTAATCAATTTCCGAAGCAATTCTAAATATAATACAATATACAGCAGCGCTGTCATGATCCAGATAACGAGGCTGTTGAAAAGAAAAGTACTAACCGTGAAGCCAACTAAATTTTTTTGTGGCGCAAAGAAATGAGCGCGGTAGTCAAACAAACCGGCGGGCTCAGGGTCAAGAAAGATGGGATTTACCTGTTGAACTAACCGTCCTTTATATTCGATTAGGCGGTCCTTTTCAGAAACATTTCTAACGAGATCGGCTAGGCTTTCGTTGTAGTACCTGTTCTTAAGGTCGTTTAGCGAATACTGGCCTCCCTGTTCATTTTTGGCAATTGAACTTTCTCTCGCAGCAATAGCCGCATTATACGCATTCTGGTAAAATTTTTTATAGGCCGCGAAAAACTCCTCCAGGTTAGCATTCAATTCCGGTGTGTATTTATCCAATGTCCACTCAATGGCAAGTTCTTTTTGAAGGCCTTTCTTAAAGAAGTCTTCCTGTAGTGCGCCTTGAATGATACCCAAATCTTTTTGCATGATTTGCTTGATAGAATCACTTTTTGTTTCCAGATTATCTGAAATGAATTTTCTTTTTTTGTCCAGCTCATCTGCCAGGAGGGAAGACCGGAAATCTGCCTGGCTTTCAATCTTCTCGAAAGTATAATATGGTTTTTCGTAGGCGTTATTTTTGAATTGATTCACAGCCAGCGCTTCATATGCCCACCTTGAGGCCATCAAATCCGCTATAATGGGAACTTTGCCTTTGGTGCTGATAGTGTCGTTGAGTTTGTCAAAACTGAACAGTAGACCGCTCAAAATCATTTGCGGAATAAGGAGCAATGGAATCATTATGTATACTGTTACGGCCGAATTGAAGGCAGACGAAATATTCAACCCGAGCACGTTGGCAAAGCATGAAGTGGTAAAGAGAATACACCAAGAAGGGATTAGCATGCTCCATTCTATCTCGAGGATTACGTTTCCGATGAGAACAAACGAAAATGTCTGAACAGCAGAAAGCGCAAAAAGGATAATTACCTTAGCGGTTAGATAGCTGTTCCAGCTCAGGTTGAGGAAGGATTCACGGCGTAGGATTTTACGATCACGGATAATTTCTTCGGCGCTGACTGTCAGCCCCATAAACATTGCTACGATTATGCTCATTAACAAAAAGGCGGGATAATTTTCGTTGAATCTGAACATGTATTCTTTTCCACCGGGAGCACTTTTGTATTTGATAATGAGTGCCAGAATAAGCGATAGTAGGGGTGCTTCCAGTAAATTGATAAGGAGGTATTGTTTGTTGCTGAGCTTGGAAAGCGTGTCCCGTGTCGTAAAGATTATGGTTTGTTTGATCTTATTGGGAAGGCTAAGCGATTGTGGTGGCGCCTCTTTAACATCTTCTATGCGATTGATCTTGAAGCGCTCTACGTATAAATCGTACCACTGAGGCGGTGTTACTTTTCGTTTGCTGGTGGGCTGTCCATATTCGTCAACAACCTGAGCTTCCATGATGTTGAAAATTTGTTCTGGATTTACATTACCACATGTTTCACATTGGCTGCGGTTGGCATCAATCTGGTGTGTTGATTTCTTAAAGTAGGTAATTGCTTCAATCGGCGGCCCGTAGTAGGCTGGATAGCCTCCAGCATCAATGACAATAATTTTATCAAACATCTTATATATATCTGATGAAGGCTGATGAATAACAACAAAGATTAATTTGCCCTTTAATGAAAGCTCTTTCAGTAAGTCGATTACATTTTCCGAGTCACGTGAAGACAGGCCAGAGGTTGGTTCATCGAGAAATAGGATGGCCGGTTCCCGGATGAGTTCCAGCGCAATATTGAGACGTTTCCGCTGGCCTCCGCTAATTGTTATATCCAGGGGGTTACCGACGCGAAGATGTTTACGCTGATCCAATCCCAGATTTTCCAATACTTCTTCTACGCGGTTGTGCAGTTGCTCTTTGTTGTAATCTGCAAAGCAGAGTTTGGCGTTATAGTACAGGTTTTGATATACGGTCAGTTCTTCTATAAGCAAATCATCTTGAGATACATAACCGATAACGCCATGGAGCCTGTTTTTCTGAACATTTATATCAAACCCATTGATCAGTATTTGGCCCTTGGTGGGTTTAACCAATCCTGCCATGACGTTCAGTAAAGTAGTCTTGCCCGCTCCGCTTGGCCCCATAATGCCAACAAGTTTTCCTGATCCTTCAGCGATGGAAATATTTCTTAACCCAATTGCGCCGCCGGGAAATTTAAATTCTTCGATGTGAACATTAAAGGAGAGCTTTATGGTTTTTAATTCTTCATTAAAGTGGGCAACAAGGTCGCTGTAGTAGAGGGCATCGCCACCCTGTGTTTTTATCGTACTGCCGTGCGAAAAGAGGTAAACCCGGTTTGATTGCATGGGGAATCCATTCAATGCATTGGTCTCTTCACCCAAATACTTCGTGAAATACATATCCACACTCTGAACACGTACGAAGATCAGGCTCCCCTCAATGTGACCATGAAGATGTCTGTTTAGTTTGCCTTCACCATTATGCTGACCTTTGTCGAGTAGTAAAATGTCTGCATAGCCAAGAGACTTGGTATCCTCTGAAATAACAAAGCTTTCGATAAGCTCATATTCGTGCTGCGCAACATTAAATACCGATGCCGCGGTATTGATAATCTCCATGCGCTGCGGCGTGAAGTTTTTGTTCGTGCTCACCAGCTCCAAAAGCTTTATCAGCACAACTACCTTTTGCTTTTGGGTAAGTGTTTTATTAATTTTTTTGCATATACCCAGTGTCTTTACTGAATCGGTTACAGAGGTGAGTTTTGATTTGCCTTCTTCTTCTTTTCCATACCCGGAAAACTGGTCATATAAATCCAGGTATTCTTTGACTGAATCCCGGTCAAGTTCCGTTTGGAAAAAGGTTAATACAAATTGGCGCTCGTATTCAGTCGTTCCACCATCTTGTTTTGTTATAATTGCAAAAAGTTGGGTGAGCGCTTTGAGTATTTCTTCACTCATAGAAAGACGGTAAAGCTATAAAGGTATAAAAACTTCGGTTAGCGGCCATCAGCGTTTTGTACAGCACAATCTGAGAAATGGGCGATATCAATCCAAAAAAATGAAGTATTTCTGTCAGTATATTTTGAAGTCGAATGGGATTTCTACCAATTCGGAAAACTCCTGACCTGCCTCCTCCATATCCTCATCGTCATCGTGGAAATACCATGCTATTTTCATGTCCTTAATGTCTTCAAGGGCTGAAAGAACATCAAGAATGAGTTTTGAGGAGGATGTATTGAAGTACTCTAGTTTGAAGACGAACTCAGTAGAAGGATTGGGATCTTCACTATATCTTTCAATCCACTCCAGGACTGGAGCATAAAATTCAGCTGAGTCTTCAGGCAGTGAGCGACCGGATATTTCAAATATTCCATGCGCTTTGTCTAGCATTATCTTTGGTGTATCTTCAGTTCCTTCCAAATTCAAAATTTCCATGGTGCATATCAATTTAGTTATGGTATATCAATGTTATTCGTTTTCGCGAGGCACGTTAACTTTCAAACAGAAGAAACAATAGTTATTATTCATTTCCGGAAACTCAAATTCCAGTTTTTCGCCGGATTTTCTGGCCATATCAACAAAGCCTAGTCCTGCACCACCCTTTTCAGAAATGGTTGTATTCCGAATGATATCTTTGTAGAGTCCCTTCAGCCCTTCTTTATCAAGACCATTGATATGTTCGAGTGTTTTCTTGAGCCTCTCCACTCTGGATTTTTGCACGGGGTTCCCGGACATGATGCTGTATCGGTTAGCTTCCTTTCCAATGAGGAAGATCGCAGTATGACTGCGACTCTGCCCGTCGATAAGCTCATCACTGTACTTGACAATATTTTGAAGTGCCTCTGCCATTACATTGAACACCTTCCGCTTGATGCTTGATTCTTCACCTGAGGAATCAAGATTTCTCTCCGCCATGGACAGAATGGATTTGGTGCTCTCCTGGGTGAAATCACCCTGATACACCAGAATCAGTTTCTGAGACATCATGGTGCGGTGCAGATCATAAATAAAATTCATGTTTCAGAAAATTAGATTGGAAAGTGTGAGGTTCACTGATAGATGCTTAAAAGATTTGTAGGCGATCATGATACTTACAATTTTAGACCAATCAATAATACGTCGTCAGTTTGTTTCGTATCGCCGCGCCAGTGCTCCCACTGCTGGTCAAAAATTACCATTGCTTCAGGCATTGTATGCGTGTGGACATCAATAATGATCTCCCGTACCTTTTTCGGACCGAGCTTACGACCCCGTGGGCCACCGAACTGATCAGTGAATCCGTCTGAGCTGAAGAAAATGGAGTCTCCTTTTTCAAGCTTGATCTTTGTATTCGTAAAGTTAGTCTGGTTCTTAAAAATACCGCCTCCAATAGGAAATTTATTTCCTTTCACTTCTTCCATTATGCCATTCTTTACAATGTGCAACGGTCTGTGTGCCCCGGCGTATTCAATCTCCCGCGTATTAACATTTATTTTACACAAAGCGATGTCCATGCCATCCCGGGCTGTAACGTATTCATCCTGTCTTAAGGTTGTGGTTACACCTTCGTCCAGCAGATCAAGAATTTTTCCCGGCTCGGTGATTTTCCGGCTGCGTACAATATCGTTTAGCAGAAAATATCCGATCAGGGATAACAGCGCTCCGGGTACGCCATGACCTGTACAATCCACGGCGGCGATGAATATCTCCTCTCTTATCTGAATGAACCAGGGAAAGTCTCCGCTGACAACATCACGGGGCTTATACAAAATGAAGGAATCCGGAAGTGCCTTCCTGATTACTCTTGAGTTTGGGAGTATGGCATTTTGAATTCTTTTCGCATAGTTTATACTTTCTGTGATCTTTTTATTTTTGTTGTGGATTTCCAATTCTATCATTTTGCGTTCAGTAACATCATGGGAAACCACGAGTACTGATTCTACTTTGCCGGACTCATCAAACTCCGGAATGGCATTTACCTGCATTACACGTTTGCCCATAGCTGAATAAAAATCCACTTCAGCGGTTGCCTTTCTATTTGAGGTATTGACTTCTTCCACCACGGTAAGCCAGCCTTCCAGAATTGATTTATCAAGTTCTGTTTCTCGTACTTCCCTGTTAAGGAAAAAGGATGGCTTTCTTCCTGTGTATTCCTCAATTACAGGGTTGATATACGAAATCGATTCTCCTTCCAGCCTGACGATGATGTCGAGGGAGTTCTCTGATAAGGCTTGCATCTTGCTTCGCATCCGTTGTTCCTGTTCCGCCCTTCTGTTTTCGGTAATGTCGCGTGAATTGAGGATGAATCCATGGATGGCCTGGTTAGTCATGCAATTGGTACCGGTCGATTCGATCCACACAAAGTTCCCATCCTTAGCACGGTATGCATATTGCACTGTAACTTTTTCGTCGGGCATTAACTTCATTTTTTTGAACAAATCTTTGAAA
>JAOUDZ010000043.1 GCA_029858965.1 Cyclobacteriaceae bacterium | reverse complement strand
AAGGCCAATCCCGGCTGTGAACCGCGTGGCTATTCTTGATTTTCCGTTGAAATCAAAGCTATAGCGCAAGTCAATTCTTGTCCGAACGTATTGGGAAAAAGGAACTCCTGCCAATTTATATCTTCCGAGTGAGTCTTTGGAAGCACCTGCGACTGAATACGCAGCATGCAACAGATTTCCAGCCAGATCAATCCCTCCTCTGAAGAAGAATTCATTTCGGCTGCCTTTCTGTGCTTCATAGGTAAATTCATACGCGGATCCGACAATGAATTGTTCATCAAAACTTCGTTGCACACCTGGATTCTCCTGAAGATATTTATTGAATGCCTCGGACTTTGATGATTCAGGTATTGTAGTGAAAATAACTTCAACAGGATTTAAGGAATGTGTTACGCGATCCGTCTTGCTCCACCGGTAGCCAAAGTTGGTAAACACTGAATTCATTCGATAAAGATCCAGCCGGTTAAAAAGATTGTACCCTGCGGAGATGTTGGTTTTTGGCAGACTCTCTTTGCCGAAATTCAATAAAAATCCCGGATATAGTCTGGGGAGCGTGTAGTTTGCCTCGAGTCCCAATTCATAGGCGGGATTAACCTTTCCTTCGGCAACCTGCACCTCAAATCTGCCCCTCAAATTTATCTTCAACATTTCGGCGCCTTTGCTCACATTGCGGTCCGTGTAACTCAATATTACGCCTGGCCCAAAGTAGTTCGTAGACCGAAATATAGTATTGAATTCGGCGCTGTATGCATATCGTTTTCTTTGTGACAAGTAAAGGATAGCATCAAGCTTGTCTGTATTCCCACTCGGGGCAAACTTGATGTTTGCATTCCTGATGATGGGGAGTTCATTCATGTAGCGAATGGATTGTATGTAATTAGAACGTGAATAAAGTTCACCCGGCTTCAGAAAAATTCCCCTTTGCAATGCATTAAAGTTAAGTGCTTTATCGTGAGAAATCAGATAGTAATTGCCGAAGGCAACCGTATCGGCAGACTGGTCTTCAAGCACATGATCATCATGAATAAAGATCTTTCGTAACGTATAGGGTATTCTGGATTCAGGAGGGGTTTCGGGTTTTACGGTTAATTCTGCATTTATCTTGTGATCACCTGTTGTTGTATCTGCTTTTAGCGAAATAAACTCTGGGTTAAAATAGATATACCCATTTTCCTTCAAATTCCGGTCAATCCTGACTCTTTCATTCTTTGCTGACTCCAGGGAATAGATGTCTCCTTTTTTCAATAAAGATTCGTTTTGGGAATCGCCTATAATTTTAGTGAGGCTGTTTTCAGGTTTTGGAAATACAATAGAATCAAATCTATAAGGTTCATGAAGTGTGATCGTGTAGATATGTTTCGCCTTTTTGTGGCCTGCGCTGAGCGTATCAAATTCTACAGTATTGTGAAAATATCCATTGTGAAACACTCTGTTCTGAATTGCGGCAGACACCTGGCCAGGCTTTGTTTGTGAAAGGAGTACCGGATCACTAATTTTGTTTTTCCAAAATTTCTTTTTTTTTGCCTTTTCGGAAAGCATATTGTTTCGTGCTAAGGCCGGCCTCATCCACAAGAACTTATTATTAGGCTTAGGTTTCAATACACCTTTTATCATGGGTGTTAATTTCTTCCTTGCAGCATTATTATCGACAAAGCGTACCGCTGATCCAACATAAAGTGGATCTTCGGACGAAACACTTTTCATCCCTGTACAGCCCGTCAATGCCAGCATAAGAACTAATATAGGATATGAAGTTGCCCTGTTCATCTATCCTTGGTCTTCTTCGATCTGTCAAATTCCTTAATGAATATCAATGATATTCCTGTATTTCTTATTTCCTGATAGATAATATCATACGTTTCATTATTGAATAATTTAAGCCGCTTATTTCCATTGCCCGTAAGGTCATAAATGATGGCGATATCGCCTCTGTAATTCTTGTTACCCGTGTTGGCCCCGGATTGGTCCTGGTTGATATTAAAATCTCCCCCAATTTCAAATGACAGCCGATCATCCATCATGCTCTTCGACACCCTGAAATCCATCGCTGTTTGGGTCTTCCCACCCGGAGCGGAATAATCGCTATACGATTGTATTCCCACATCAATGTTCACGCCTTTTATGTATTGACTTGCAAATCGATTTAGCTGACTGGCCAATAAACTGTTGACGCTATTGGATAGGGCAGTTGTGGCAATAAGACTTGAATTGATATCGGAACCACTGTTTTCGGGTAAGAAGCCGCCAAGAACGATAAGCCCGAAGACTTGTTTATTTAATTCTGATTGATATTCGGGCAGTTTCAATCGGTCGAGTTTATTTGCGAGTACCGGATAATTCATCTTCTCTTCCTTGGGTAGATCCAATGAAAAAGACACGACCGGGTTTTCAACGGTTCCATTTATGTTGATGCCAACTTGATAATCCAGCGCTCTTTTATAAATCGATTTTTCATTTTCACCAATCTCGTGACCAATCAAGCCTATTGAGTTGGACGGGACAGTATGGACAGCTTTGATATCCAGGTCTCCATTTTCCGGACTTCCGCTCCAATTAACGGAGGAACCCTTAACCAGATTGAAGTTCTTTTTAACCAAATCATAAAAAGACAAACGATAAACTCCTTTGTTGATGGTGTAATTTCCCGATAGACTGACATTACCGGTCCGGTCATACCCTAATTCCAGGTTTGCTGCACCTGAAGCTTCAATATAATCTCCTGACTGCTCATCAATAACAACTCTTAGCGCAGCATTGTCCTCAATGGCAATGGTTGAATTCAGATTCATTTCCGGAAGCCCGGCGATCAATGAATCATAAAAATAATTTGATTTTTCACGCCCGGCAGAATCTATTAATTGCGCAGGATCAATAAAGTCAATAATGCCTTCACTTTTCAAAAGGTCAATTTCATCATTGGCCATGACATACGTGAGACTAGTCGTGTCCTTGACGGTTATATTGGCTTTAACATACGTATCCTTTTCGTTCCCTGTTAGTTTTATGTTGGTACCAATCACGAGCAAGCCCCTCAACTGACGATTAGAAGAATCTGGGGTGTTTAAGAGGATATACCGGTCAGAATTTAGCTGGAGATCGTAATCAAAGAATTTATAATCGTTTGAATGGAGATATCCACTGATGGTAAGTGGATTATGTGCCTGATCATAGATTGTAAAATTATCCAGTAGCAGTCCTGAGCTGTTCAAGTCAATGATATCATCCTGGATAGTAAAGGTTAACTTCGGATTGGAAGTTGTGAACCCTGCGTCGAGAAATCTTAAGTATCCCTTAAACCCTGGCTTTTGAATTGGTCCGCTGATCCTGGCTTCCCCTTTGATTGCCCCCTTCATCTCGTCAATGAATCCCGAAACTAAAAACGCAAAAATTTCCACGTTATTTATATCGAGCAGTAAGGCGGCATCCACTTCACCATTATCAATAAAGTATCGCCCATTGAGATCAATTTTGTTTGATGAATTGGCCAATAGAAATTCAAATGGAGCCTGGTTTTTATCGCTTACCACCGTTGCGGTAAGCGTCAATGGATTAGAATTATAGAGGATTAGGCTATCAATACCCGCTCGCAGGTTAAGTTTCTTCTCGTATGAGTAGGAGGCCGTCGCATTGAGTTTACCCTTATTGACAATGGTTGAATCGGGAAACAGCAGAAAGTTTAGTTTAGCAAGATCTACGTTCTCAATGCTCACATCGAAAGCTTTCAAGTCCCCATCCAGCCCGATCCGCATATCATCCCTCGAAATCGTAAAGTTTCTCAATACAATATTCCCTTTCTCTAAGTACACAGGATTATTCCGATCAATGATATAGTCCTTGTCGAATGCCAGCAGTTTGTCAGGATAAACAAAGACACCGCTATCGGAAGGCGCAACTCGTGCACGAAAACCCAGGATTGAACTGGAATCTTGAGACAGCAGCAGATTTGTTATGGAGGTGTCGCCTTTGTTGAACACATCAAAATCCAGATTGCCAAGCTCAACAGCGTTATAGAAGACATTCTTTGCAGTCATGCTGCCGCTGACGCTATCCGGGAGTGCCATAATACCGGCGCGGAGTGTATCCAGTGAGATACCATAGCCTTTAAATTTTCCACCCGCAGCCTGCAACGTCAGTGCTTGTTTTTGTTCATCAAATTCTCCAGCAACACTGAGCGCGGAAAAATCATCAATATTGATATCCAGCAATTGGAAGGGGCTTGCTTTTTCCCACTGAAAACTGAAATTGAAATTTCGCCCTCCAGTGGGATGATATTGAGTTTCGGAAGTGTTTAGCATACTGTTTGACCAGGTGCTGATCATACTGGGCGATTCCCTGATATCAAAGTTTGATGTCAGTTTACCTTTCCCAAAATCCGTGTAATAGTCGAACTCACTGGCTGTCGGTGAAATTGTGATTTTGAATGCCATGCTGTCCAGTGGATATGTTATGGATTGATTTTGGAATTCAATACCTTTTCCTTCCAGGTAACCATCTATTGAAGATTGGTCTGCTTTTATTAATGTTTTTAATTCCCCGGAAATGGAAAGGGTGCTGTCTATGTGTAATAGCCTGCCCAGGCTAAAATCTTCCAATTGAACGTCGTTTGTGATTACCAAAGGTCCCGTAAATGAAATTTCAGAGCTTATGGCAGAACGATATTTGGGGTCATCAATTGACATTGTGGCCATCACTCCGGCTTTTCCTATTCGGCCTTGAAAAGCAATTTTGTGAATGGATTGATCCAGTACTACTATGTCGTCAATCAATCCTTTGATGTCAATATCAGGATCATTACCCAGAATTCCTTTGGCGCCTACGGACAGATCAATGGGACCCAACCAGGGTAAATCTATAAATTTCCCAACGTCGACTTTCCTGCCCGTCAGGTCAATGTCAACTTCAACGTTATTATCCTGCCGCGTTGCCCAACCTAAAGCGTTTACGTCACCCCATGAGGTAAAAACTTTTCCGTCAACGTATGCTTTTTTCAGGTTTCCTGAGCTTCTAAGTTCGAGTGATACCTGTGGAGGGATTCCGATATCTTGAAGAAACGGAGTTAATGTTCTGTTGAAGTCTGAGCCTATTGATGTATTGATCGCGACATCGTTCCAACTCAGCTTTTCAGGATTTAATGCATCACGTACTACTCCCTCAGCATGAAGCTGACTATTGACTGTTTTTAGGTTAAACGTTTTTACTTCGCCTTTTCCCAACGTGTAGTTACCTTTGAACTCAATCGTAGTTGTCTCCCAATGGTTGAAATGACTCATCAAGGAGTCACTTAGAAAATACGCAAGGTTACCAGGCGTGATACTTCCTACCAAGGATATTTCCGCCATGGCTTGATCATCTTTGGCTGACTTCATATCATACCGGCCAGCAAGATTTGCATTGAGTTCGTTGTTGTCAGCAGCAAGGTGAAGATTGGAAAGATTCCATCGGGTTCGATTTGCGTGCATATCAGCGGTGGCATCTGATAATTTAAATCCAGGCATTTCGGCAGAAAGAGACCGTAACGCTGCGGCAAGTGTGTCTTCACGAATTGAGATATCCGACAGGCTGATTAGTATATTCTTAAGCATCAGGTGGAGTGGATCAAATTTTGGCGTAGTCTTCACCTCATCCCTGTGGAAAGAAAAATCACTACTCTTCATCTCGATTGCCTTAACGTCAATGGCCAATCCCGTACCAAAATCGGGACTCAGCAGTTGCTTGTTTTCTTGTGCAAGGGTATCGCTACTAATACCCGACGGTCGTGCCGACAAAATGTTAACTACAGCATTTTCAAAGTAGGCTTTGCCGGCACTGATCTTATTTGGATTGATGGAAACTTCAGCATCCTGACTCGAAAAGGTTCCGAGATTTATGTCAACACTTGTTCCGTTAATTGTTGATGTGAATTCAAATGAAATGTTGTCCAGGATGACCCTTTTGAACACAAGCCTTGTCCTTTTTGATGAAGGGGCTTGTACTGCTTTTGGCCGGAACGCATCGATGATGAATTGAATATTCAATCCTTCCTCACCCTGGATCAGATGACCGTCGAAGCCCTCAATGCTTACTTCATCAAAAATTAAATCGCCCCCAATAAGATCAAAAATGTTTGATGTGACTTCAATTTTTCGGGCAGAAACAATTGTGTTATTGTTAGGATCCCTAGCCTTCAAATCTTCAATTACAACATTCCCCAACAGGGAAAACTTGATCACGGCTATTTCTACCCTGGATTCAATTTTAGAAGACAAGTAGTTCGACAATCTGTGGGTGATCTTTCGCTGTATGGGTGGAACATGGACGAGGGCGACCAGGATGAATAATAGCGAAAGCAAGCCGAGTACTACTTTCCCCAGGAATTTGGAAATCCGTATAATTGTACGCCGGTCAAGCATGAATCATCTTATTTTTTGTCCCTCAATCAGTCAATAATTTGCCAACCCGGAGTCTTACTTTTGGATTAGGGACGCGTTTTCAAATGTACGCCCGGAGCAGGACCTTTATAATGACTTCTATCACAAATATGACGGTTCTTTCCCTTTCAGCAGGCTTGAATTCGAAAAAACAATCACCAGAAAGTTAATCGGCGGTTGCTTTGGCTTGTGCTATGATCCCTTAACAGTAAATTGGGCAATATGGCGCAGGTTAGATGTTGTGCGTCACGGTAAGTTGTCCTTATATTTTTTAACTAAATTGTGGTATATGAAATTAATGTTGAGTAATAACATGTGGCTGCTATTCATTGTTCTTTTTTTGTACAGTAGCAGTTGCACGAAAATTAATGAAAATAGACAATGGACGCAGGTGGCAAAGGGAATCTGGAAGTACACTGATCTTAATAAAGAGAAAACAAATCTTTTGGATGCCGCCAATGCGATACCGCTTTGGCCCAAACTCGATGCGTACGCGGAAGTACCTTTTCCATTGGATCAAAATTTAATAAAGATCACCAGGCAGAATGGAAAAATATACTTGCGATTCCCATTGGAAAAAGACGAACAGATTTATGGATTGGGCCTGCAATTTAAACAGGTGAACCAGCGAGGACATATTTTTAACCTGCATGTAGACCATTATGGCGGAGCTGACAATGGCAGGACACATGCCCCTGTGCCTTTTTATGTATCCAGCAAGGGTTATGGTGTACTGATAAATTCCGCGCGGTACATTACTGTTTATGTTGGTACAGCCGTTAGGTTAGACAGCCGCGACAAACCAACGGTATACAATAGGAATACGGATAAAGACTGGCAAGCACAACCAATGTCGGACGCCGTAGAGGTTTTGATACCAGCCGAAGAAGCCGAGATAATTGTATTTGCTGCCAAGTCGCCACTTGATGTGGTAAGAAAATATAACCTTTACAATGGTGGCGGATGTTTGCCCCCTAAGTGGGGGTTGGGCTTCACTTACCGCACGCATACGTTGCATACTGACACGGATGTTCTTGAGGAAGTAAATGAATTTGAGGAACATGAATTTCCACTGGATTTTATCGGACTTGAGCCTGGATGGATGAATATGTCATACCCTTGTTCTTACGAATGGGACAGTACACGGTATCCAAAACCGGCAGAATTTGTAAATGCGTTGCGCAAGAGAAATGTAAGGACTAACCTTTGGGTGAACCCCTATATTGCACCGAAGGCGAAGTTGTATAACCAGATGTTACCTTATGCCGGTTCGCACGTGGTTTGGAATGGTATTGTACCGGATTATTCATTGCAGGAAGCACGAAAGGTGTTTTCTGATTTTTTTGAAAAGGAACAATTAAACATCGGCGTGTCCGGGTTAAAAATTGATGAGGCTGATGGTTATGACCATTGGTTATGGCCTGATGTAGCAACATTTCCTTCTGGTGTTGATGCAGAACAGATGCGACAAACGTATGGGCTGCTCCTTCAAGATATGATCTCTAACGAATACCATAAAAGAAATATACGAACGTATGGGCTGGTAAGAGCCTCCAATGCCGGGGCGTCACGCTTTCCATTCGTTATTTATAATGATTACTACAACCACGAAGATTTTATTACAGCCCTTATTAATTCCGGATTTTCCGGCATTCTATGGACACCGGAGGTCAGGAGTTCCGCATCCGGCGAAGAATGGCTCAGGCGAATGCAAACGGTTTGCTTTTCTCCGATGGCTATGATCAATGCCTGGTCAAGCGGCACAAAGCCCTGGTCGTACCCGGAAGTTTTTGAGGCCGTTAAGAAAGTAGCGCTGTTGAGAATGCAGTTGCTGCCATATATTTATACAACATTTGCTGACTATCATTACAATGGCACCCCTCCAATCCGGCCAATGCCTTTAGTCGATGGATTCGTTTCAAAAGAAAAAGTCACAGCAGGAACTTTAGACGATACCGAAAATCCTTACAACCTTGCCACAAGAAAAGATATTAAGGATCAATACATGTTTGGCGAAAGCATCCTTGTGGCGCCGGTATTTACTGGTCAAAAGTTACGCACCGTGATACTCCCAAAAGGCAAATGGTATGATTTTTATAATGGCGATTATGTAGGGGAAAATGAAATTATAACGGTCGAGAGCAGGTTAGATGAGATACCTTTGTTGGTGAAGGATGGTGGAATAATACCCATGATACCTGCCAGATTGCATGTCCCCGTGAATGGAGAGAAACTCCCATTGGAGGTTCGTCATTATGGTGCATTGGAGGGCAAGTATCTACTGTACGATGACGATGGCGAAACATTTGACTACGAAAACGGCTACTATTCATGGACGGAATTGAGTGCAACAAATGTACCAACCGGGCTTGCGGGAAAAGATAAAAGGATGTCGGGTAAGATTTTCAACTACACAGATATTGTTTGGAAATTTATGACCCGATAGAATTGTCTGACGGTTGATTTCCTTGCGGAGTTCTATTGATCTTACGGGATTTATTCTTATCTTCCCTTCACCTAAACCTAATTTCCATGAGATCAATCTTTCTTCTGATGTCTCAGAAATTGCATTTCTCTGAGGCGCTTACACTCAACCGTCTTGAATATTCTTTGATCCGTTATGGCCAGCTGATTGTTTACCTCCTGGCGATAGGTGCTTTAGGCTACTGCTATATTTCATTGCAAGGAATGTTCGCTGACTATTTGGATGGTCTTGCATTGCGTGAGCCACCCAACTATTAACAATCGGACACACCTCAATTTGCTGACTGAAGTGGTGCGTGCAGGCTTGAAACGCGCTTCTCTCGGTTGCATTACCCCCAAATAGTAAATAAGCTCTCAGAACCAAATCAAATTCAAGGCTATCTGGCGGAATCGTTATAGGAATATCCTTGACCAATGCCTATTTGTCCTTATCTGACGGAAGCTGTACATTGATTAGATGATAATACTTCGCACAACCTTCTTAATATGCATAACGTTGGTCATGGTGCATACCAGCACTGCCCAGTCAGAAATACCTGCTGCCATTTCTGTTGACCTTGATAAAGAATTGGGCGATATGAATGCCGTGTGGGCATGGTTTGGATATGATGAGCCGAATTACACCTACATGAACGATGGAAAGAAACTGCTGTCTGAATTGTCGGCTTTGAGCCCTGTGCCTGTTTACGTTCGTGCCCATAATTTGCTGACCACAGGAGATGGCACACCCGCGTTGAAGTGGGGTTCCACCAATGCGTATACAGAAGATGCCACCGGCAACGCAGTGTACAACTGGACCATTGTTGATCGTATTTTTGATACCTATGTTGAACGTGGCATGAAACCACTGGCGCAGATAGGGTTTATGCCTGAAGCGTTGTCTGCAAGGCCGCAGCCTTATCGGCATTATTGGAAGCCAGGTGATCCATATCAGGAAATTCTGACCGGCTGGACGTATCCACCCAAAGACTATAGTAAGTGGGGCGAATTGGTTTACCAATGGGTGAAGCATTGTGTTGAACGCTATGGGGAAACAGAGGTGGAAAGCTGGTATTGGGAATTGTGGAATGAACCGGATTCTAAATATTGGGGTGGATCGGTAGAAGAGTATTGTAAACTCTATGATTATTCTGTTCATGCAGTAAAGCGTGCACTGCCCACAGCAAAAATGGGCGGACCTCACGTAACCGGCCCGGGCGGGAATCGGGGAAGAGACTTTCTTCGGACGTTTTTAGAGCATTGTATATCGGGAGCCAATTACGTTACTAACACCACGGGTTCGCCCCTTGATTTTATTGCATTTCACGCAAAGGGGTCTCCGAAGGTAGTGGAGGAGCATGTGCAAATGAACATGGGGCGGCAATTGCGTGACATTGCCGGTGGATTTGAAACCGTAGCCTCCTACCCGCAATTAAAAAATTTGCCCATTATTATTGGTGAATCAGATCCGGAGGGATGCGCTGCCTGTGGCATGGCTACCAATCCTGAAAATGCTTATCGCAATGGAACGATGTATTCCAGTTACACGGCAGCGTCGTTTGCACGAAAGTATGCGCTGGCCGATTCGATAGGTGTAAATTTCTTAGGGGCTGTATCGTGGTCTTTTGAATTTGAAAACCAGCCTTGGTTTTATGGTTTCCGTGATCTGGCTACGAACGGTGTTGACAAACCGGTGCTCAATGTGTTCCGGATGTTTGGTAAGATGTCAGGTAAGCGGGTACATGTTACGGGAAGTTCCATGTACCGGCTTGCTGTTGTTGTGGATTCTTCAGTTCGCAGAAGCTATACCGACATTGGCGCATTGGCCGCAAAGGATGGAGGAGCGGCAACGGTCATGGTATGGAATTACCACGATGATGACCGTAAGGCAGGGAAGGCTGCCGCGATTGATGTGACGATCACCGGCGTACCCGCCAGACACGTAAGCGTAACAGAGTACCGGATTGATGAGAACCATAGCAATTCTTATGAGGTCTGGAAAAAAATGGGGTCCCCACAGAAACCTACGCCCGCGCAAATCAAAGCATTGGAAAATGCAGGACAGTTAGAGACCATTGGTAAAGTCCGCAAGCACGATGTGAAATCCGGGGAAGTTGTGGTCCCCATATCCCTCCCGCGCCAGGGTGTTTCATTATTGCAGGTAGTGTGGTGATAGTCTTCACCGAAATTATTCGGAGCCTCTATGAAGCACTGAGTTAATTTAGTAAATCACTTTGTCTTCATCGCTGATTTCATATTGCACCGTATGGCTTCTGTGAATTATTTTTGATAGTTCAAACAAGTATTTTGAAGGCCCCCACAGCATCATCCTCCTCTAGTAGGATGTGTATGCTACGCGCTCACTGTCTTAAAATATATTTCGGGTATAGTTGTAAACAAGACAATAAACTATCAACTTACTCAAAAAAATGATGTCTGATTCACGTTACTCATTATGGTGGAAGTTGTGTTTGGATAGTGCGATCGGTGCGAAATTCAAACGAGCTTTAGCATGTGCAATCCTGATTTTGCTATTGCCTTTTTCGTCGTTTGCTCAATATCCAATCAACAAAAATGTTGATGTCCAGCACTATTTCTTCTCCATTGAATTGACTGATAGTTCAAATGAAATTAAGGGCGATGCAGAAATTTCTGTGCTGTTAAAAAATGGCGTAAAGGAACTTATCCTCGACCTGAAAAATATTACAAAGGAAGGCAAGGGCATGAAAGTAGAACGCATAACGCATGAAGACCTGAATGTTGAATTCTCCCATAAAAACGATCGACTTCAGATCGACCTGCCCGCAGCAGTCGACGGCAAAAATAAGATTCGGATCAAATACTCCGGAATTCCAGGTGAAGGATTCATAATAAGCAAGAATAAATATGGCGATCGCACATTTTTTGGTGACAACTATCCTGACCGGGCCAGGAATTGGCTACCGTGCGTGGATCACCCATCGGATAAGGCCTCGGTATCCTGGTCGGTATCCGCACCTGACCACTATCTGGTTGTAGGAAGTGGCAAGCTTAAGGAAGAGACCAACCTGGGCAATGAGATGAAGTTGACCAGGTGGGAAATGTCTACACCGATTTCTACCAAAGTAATGGTCATTGGCGTGGCCCGATTCGCGGTCGACTATTTTGGAGAAGCCTCCTCTACTCCGATTCAGACGTGGGTGTATCCCCAGAATCGGCGGGAGGGATTTTATGATTTTGCTCCGGCGCTTGATGTAGTGAATTGGTTCAGGGAAAATGTAGGGCCTTACGCCTATGATAAGCTCGCAAATGTGCAATCGAAGACCACATATGGCGGAATGGAGAACGCCAGTAATATCTTTTACACCGAAAATGCTGTGACCGGAAAGCGGGAAGGTGAAGGATTAATTGTTCACGAAATTGCACATCAGTGGTTTGGCAATTCCGCTACCGAAGCCGACTGGCCTCATGCCTGGCTAAGCGAGGGGTTTGCTACTTACTTCACACACCTTTACAATGAATCGACGTACGGAAGAGACATAATGGTAGCGGGACTCAAGGAAGACCGGAAGGCCGTGATCGACTATTGGAAGAGAACCCCGCTCCCTGTCGTAAATACCAGTCTACTATCTTTTCCTACCATTATGAGCCTTCGTGAATTGTTGAGCACAAACACCTATGAAAAAGGTGGGTGGATTTTGCACATGCTTCGAAAAAAATTGGGGGACAAGATATTCTGGAGCGCTATCAAAGCGTATTATGCCAAATACATGAATGGCATCGCCACAACTAATGATTTCAAAGCCATTGCAGAGCAGGAATCAGGGCTTGATTTGACACAGTTCTTCAAACAGTGGTTGTATGAGGGCGGCCAGCCGGAACTGACAGGGTCGTGGCACTATCAAAAAGGGGAGGTTCAGGTTCAGTTGGCTCAGGTGCAGGACCAATTGTTTATTGCCGATGTTGAAATAGGGATCGTTGATGAACATGGGGCTATGACATTGATGGTGGTCACGCTGGATGGAAGATCAAGCGCGGGTAAACTAAAATTTCAGGCGAAACCTGTCAGGGTAATCATCGATCCGAGCACCTGGCTATTGTACGACGGCCCCGGGGAATTGACTTTTGAAGGAGAATAAAATGAATAGTTGTGCAGTTCTAAGTACCTGGTTGTTATGGATGCAACACATGATTTTATAATGCACAAATTGGCTGCCTTGGGAGGGATCGTATGATCCTCCCAGGCAATAATAAGCCCACCACGACCTGAGTCGTGTCGAATAGTTAACCTATGGCCTCCGATAGCGACCAGGGAAATGTTGTTAAATCTAATTCCAGCCCCTTTGACTTTCCTGAAAATATTGTCTGGAAAGCAACGTTGATGAAATTCGCAGCAACTAGTTGTTGCCTTCTAATATGATAGTTCTATTAGACCAATCAATACTAACACCCACCCTTGTCTTCGCCTGTGATTTCATGTTGAAATCTTTTGTAGCACGGTTTACCCCTTCAAGATTGGTAACGATTTTACCCGCTAGCTTCTTCAGGAGATGACTATTGCCCGTTCCCTCATGTTGTAAGTTTGGATTGTTCATACCCGTTCATTTTAGATTAAAGCCTTCTATTCTAGATTAGCAATAAAAATATCCCTAAGAACCTCCAGAATCCAATGATGACGGTTAGCGGTTTAGGGGACTTTTATCATCATAACGTTTTTATTGTCGTGTTTTTCGCGTACAGCCTTGGCTGATCGATTCTTGGGTAAAGTATAATTGCGCGACAAGGGAGCGGAGGCCAATGTATTAAAACATTCTATTTCTACATGACGCGAGCAAGATATAGGCGCTAGCTATCGCAATTGTAGATCATTTGTTTCTCAGCGAATTCGGCAAAAGGAAATACAAAACATATGGTTTATATTAGGAAGTTATCTGTAATGAAGAAACGCAAACACTAAATTCTATAAGGATACAGTGCAGATATGAAATTGTTATAGATAAGAATAGGGAATGAATGAACCACGTCAATTAGAGTGTAAGGAAGGATGCCAAAATGAAAGCAGCTGTATACACGAAATACGGATTAACAGATGTTCTTGAACTAAAAGATTTGGAAAAACCTGTTCCTGGCGATAATGAAGCGTTAGTAAGCGTTCATGCAGTATCCATAAATGACTGGGACTGGGGTCTATTGAGAGGTGAGCCATTCATGAACCGTATGATATCCGGGTTTCTGAAGCCAAAAATCAGGATACTTGGTTCTGATATAGCAGGGAAAATAGAAGCAGTCGGCAAATACATAAAGCAGTTTCAGGTCGGTGACGAAGTTTTTGGGGACTTATCCGGTTGCGGCTGGGGTGGTTTTGCTGAGTATGTATGCGCACCTGAGAGCGCATTAGCCCTGAAGCCTAAGCGCATAACATTTGAGGCAGCAGCAGCCATACCGCAAGCTGGACTTCTTGCCCTGCAAGGCCTTCGTGATAAAATGCAGATACAACCAGGACAAAAGGTTTTGATAAATGGAGCAGGTGGTGGCGCAGGTTCTTTTGCGGTTCAAATCGCCAAATCTTTTGGGGCTGAAGTGACGGGCGTAGACAGTACTGAGAAATTGGACTTGATGCACGCGATTGGTGCAGACCATACAATTGATTACACCAAGGAGGATTTCACTAAGACCAGCGACCGTTATGACATGATTCTTGATTTTGCGGCCCACCGTTCGATTTTCAATTCCAGGCGCGCATTATGTCCCCGGGGAACTTATGTCATGGTTGGAGGTTCCACGCCTCGAATTTTTCAGCTTATGCTTCTGGGACCGTTGATCTCGATGATGGGCAGTAAGAAGATGAGTATCCTGAGGCATAAACCAAACAAGGATCTGAATTTTATGATAGCGCTTATTGCCGCCGGCAAAGTGGTACCGATCATTG
Source organism: Cyclobacteriaceae bacterium (assembly GCA_029858965.1). Lineage (GTDB taxonomy): Bacteria > Bacteroidota > Bacteroidia > Cytophagales > Cyclobacteriaceae > Chryseolinea. Next base: position 15,503 of record JAOUDZ010000043.1, on the reverse strand, counting down.
ATAAAATCTACAGGCTAAGTGAGGTTCCTGAAGCCCTCAAGTATTTCGGGGAAGGACATGCCAAAGGAAAAGTAGTAATAACTTTGGAATACAATAACCCAACTATGTAAGAGAAGCATGAAAGCAATCGTCTCAACAAAATACGGATCGCCGGATATTCTTGAATTAAAAGAAGTTGAAAATCCTGTTCCTAATGATCATGAAGTACTCATTAAAGTATTTGCAACAACAGTAAATCGAACAGACACGGCGACACTCAGGGGGAAACCATTTTTGGCCAGACTAGTCACGGGCATGTTCAAACCAAAAAAACCGATTCTTGGAAGTGAATTCGCAGGTAAAGTTGAAGGTGTAGGAAAAAGCGTATCGTCTTTCAAAATTGGCGATAATGTTTTTGGATTTAATGAAGATGGTTTTGGTTCTCACGCTGAATACATGACTATATCAGCAGACAAAGCGCTGACAACAATACCAGAAAACATATCCTATGAGCAGGCCGCAGCGAGTACTGAAGGTGCACATTACGCCTACAACTTTATTAATAAGGTGGACCTTAAGCGCGGGCAAAAAGTGCTTGTTAATGGTGCCACCGGAGCCATAGGTTCAGCGGCAGTTCAACTGCTAAAATATTTTGGAGCAAATGTGACGGCAGTTTGCAATACGAAGAATATAGATCTGGTTAAATCACAAGGAGCCGATAAGATAATAGATTATATGAAGGAAGATTTTACCAAAGAAAAGCAAAAATTTAACTTTATTTTTGACACTGTTGGCAAAAGTTCATTTGCCAAATGCCTGCCATTGTTAGAATCTGGTGGCATTTATATTTCGTCTGACCTGGGCTATATGGCTCAAAATATTTTCTTGCCACTGATAACGCCGATTATAAAACCAATGATTGGAAACAAAAAGACCATATTTCCAATGCCGACGGACTGCATTGGGAGTGTGCTTCTCGTGAAAGAGCTCATTGAGAAAGCAAGATTCAAAGCGGTCATTGATAGAAAATATCCGTTGGAAGAAATTGTCGAGGCGTATAAGTATGTTGAAAAAGGACAAAAAACGGGGAATGTAGTGATAACCATTGAACATAATAACACAGCCTAACAAAGCCGCCAGTTAAAATGATAAAAATGGAGACTAAAAAAATATTGGTTTCAAGAATGTTACCTGCTATAGGTATTGAATTGCTTAGAGACGCTGGATTTTCTGTTACGGCGTGGAGTGAGGATAGGCCGATGACGCAGGATGAGTTGATTGAAAAAGCAAAACTTCATGATGCGCTGTACATTACCGCGACTGAAAAAATTGACAAGAGATTCTTAAACGAATGTTCTCACCTTGACATAATCTCCCAATTTGCGGTTGGCTATGATAACATAGATGTTTCAGAGGCCACCAGATTAGGTATTCCGATAGGCTTCACGCCTGGTGCCATGAGTGATGCGACCGCTGATATTGCATTTGGATTAATGATTGCCACTGCAAGGAAGATGTTCTATTTGCATAAATCAATAATAAAGGGCGAATGGACTTATTTTAAACCCACCGCAAATCTTGGCGTGGAACTGAAAAATAAGACACTCGGTGTTTACGGACTTGGTCGAATCGGGTCAGAAATGGCAAAGCGATGCGCGGGAGCCTACGATATGAAAATACTATACCATAATCGAAAACCCAATAGCAAAGCAGAACAGGAATTGGGGGCTGAATTAGTCGACTTTAAAACTCTATTGGCCCGAAGTGATGTGATATCAGTGCATTGCTCTTTAAGTGTTGAGACCAAAGAGGTATTCAATAAGGAAGCGTTTTCGCATATGAAACCTACCTCCATCTTTATTAACACATCACGTGGAGGCGTGCACAATGAAGCGGATTTGATTGAGGCATTGAAGACAGGAGTGATTTGGGGTGCGGGGCTTGATGTCACCAATCCAGAACCTATGGACAAAAATAATCCCTTATTGCATATGGAAAACGTCAGCGTGGTACCCCATATTGGTTCAGCGACAATTGAGGCTAGAAATGAAATGGCTCGGTTAGCGTCTACAAATATTATTGAGTTTTACAGGCATAAAAGGGTTCCGCATATTGTCAATCCAGCGGCAATGAACAATAAATAGATCACCACCTAACAACAGATGTATTTGACATCAATTTATCAAATGAGAAAGAAGCAAATCAACTCCATACTCCTTGCAATTACTCTGTTTTTACTCTTTCAACGATGCGCACGTGTGCAGCATGAACAAGAAGGTTACGCGATATGGCCAGGTGAAGCCTGGGCTGTGTCCAATCCCGAGGCCGAAGGGATAGATGGTGCAGCGATTGATTCAATCCATAGTGACATCACCAAAGGTAAGTATGGTCTCATTGATGAGTTCCTGGTTATCCGCCATGGCAAGATCGTAGCGGATCATCATTATACCCAAAATTACGATTCCATTGCCGCACATTATGATACTACAAATCACATGTTCAACTATGATCATCCAAAGTGGCATCCGTACTACCAGGGCAGTATGCTTCACTCGCTGCAGTCCGTGACCAAGAGCATAACGGCCATCGCATTGGGTATTGTCATAGATGAAGGTCGCCTTGCAGGCGTCGACATCCATCCATTGGAATTGTTCACTGACTACGCACAGGATTTTTCCGACCCACGAAGAAAAGCAATGACATTGGAAGATATGCTTACTATGCGAAGCGGGATTGACTGGGACGAAGGATCGTATGAAAGTGATGACAACAGTTGTATTATCATGGAGAAGAGCGATGCCTGGGTCCAGTATGTTCTCAGTCGGCCCATGCGTGAGGCACCTGGCTCGTTGTGGAATTACAACAGTGGTGTGAGCGTGCTGTTGGGTAAACTCATAGGCCTAAGTACTGGTATGCGCGTAGATGCATGGACTGAAGAAAAGTTATTCAAGCCTTTGGGCATCCGCAACTATTTTTGGAAAACAACGCCCGATGGGGAGGTGGATACCGAGGGAGGCCTTTACCTAAGTTCAAAAGACCTCGCGCGTATTGGATATTTATTTCTGCACAATGGCCGTTGGGGCGATCAGCAGGTGGTTCCCGAAAGTTGGGTGGAAAAATCCATCAAACCCACTGTGGTCGATATCAATCCGTTGAATGATTCCCCGGATTCGGGTTATGGCTATCAGTGGTGGGTACCGTCTACAGCGCCGCTCATTTTTGCAGGCAGAGGTTATGGCGGTCAGTTTGTGATGGTGGCACCATTGTATGATCTTGTGGTAGTTTTCAATGGGTGGAACATCCACTATAACGATTATCCTCTTTCTTCTTTCGCTGCCCTGCAAGATCGCATCATGCCTGTGACAAAAATAGACAATAATTGAGCTAGTGTTGTTAAATTGCTTACAGCTTTGGACAAAGCGCTAAAAATCCTGCCATCAGCAATTGGGAAAAACTTTATGATTCAAGTAGCAATTACTAATGCAAATATTTAGCCGTCATGAATTCATCAATAATCTATGATGCTAAAGCAAGCGGTGATTTACCCAATTGGCAAATTGATGATGATGTTGTAATGGGCGGTAAATCGCGCAGTAAATTCTATTTAAATACGGATGGAAATGGAGTTTTTGAGGGTTCTGTCTCAATGAAAAATAATGGCGGATTCTCTTCCGTTCGGTACCGCTTCCACTCTATTGCTGTTCTTGAATACAGCGGGCTGGTAATCCGCGTGAGAGGGGATGGAAAAAGATATCAACTCAGAATAAAATCAAACAAGAACGACGACTACGCTTACGTAGCATACTTTCCGACGTCAGGAGATTGGCAAGAAATAGAAATCCCCTTAGATACAATGGTTCCATCTTTTCGGGGAAGGAAGTTAGACAAACCTAACTTTTCCGGTAATTATATTGGCGAAATTGGTTTTCTTATTGGAAATCAGAAAGCTGAAGACTTCATATTGGAAGTTGAAAAGATCGAGTTGAAATGATCACGCCCAGTAAGCGATTGTCCGGTCGCCGCCAACAAAGAAAGGCTTTGTTTTTAGATATTTTGAAAGTAACAACTTACCAAAAAGTAGTAATTAGAAGGGACAACGATCGGAAACCAAATAGATTATTTCACGTGGTCTATATCCGGCAGGTCAAGGGTTGTAAAGACACTTGACTCTTTCATGACTTTTTCGATTTCCTCACTTTTCCTTGGCGCCAAATCTGACAGGAGTTCGCATCCATCCTTCTGGACCAGGAAATCGTCTTCAATCCTTACCGGGATATTCCACCATTTTTGGTCTGCCGGACTGCCATTGGGTACATAAATTCCAGGTTCAATGGTAATTACCATCCCTTCTTTCAATACATCTCTTTCTCCCTTATCATGGACATCAAGTCCTATGTGGTGGCAGCACCCATGCGGGTAATATCGGTTCCTTCCTGTGGCAGAATCTACCATATCAGCAGGATCAGTGCTCTTATAAAGCCCCAGTTCAACCAATCCTTCATTGACAACTTTGTTTGTAATCTCTGATAAAGAAGCGAAGGTTGTCCCGGCTTTGCATTTTTTCCAGGCGGCGGTCTGCGCTTCATAAACAAGGTCGTAGATAAGTTTTTGCTCTTTGGTAAATTTGCCATTAACAGGAATCGTTCGTGTAACATCCGCAGTATACCCCCTGTATTCAGCACCTACATCCATCAGTATCAGTTCGCCATCCTGAACCGATGGTTTATAGTTAATCCGATAATGCAGCACACAACCATTTTGGCCTGCGCCTACAATACTCTGGTAACCCTGGTCTTCCGCCGTATAATGCTTATGAATAAATTCATGCAAACCCTGGATTTGCATTTCAGACATTCCTGGCTCGATTGCTTTCATGGCCTCAAGATGCGCTGCGGTGGATATATTTACAGCCTTTCGCAACAGTGCGATTTCTTCGGCAGATTTGATTCCGCGCAATTTTTGCATGAGTACGTCCAGTGAAACTAAATCTATATTATTTTTTTTGGGTTCGATCGCAACATTCAAATCCTTTTGGTCATACCCCACCTTTTGTTTAAACTGTTCTATCAATTCAAATAGGTCTCCAACTTCTTCGGTATTTCTAACGTCATTGAAAAAGTCGTAGAACAGAACCTTGTCGAATGCAGAAAAGTCGATTTTGAAATTCATGAATTCGGTACCCTCGTATGCTACTTCAAATTTCAGTTGTTCGCGTGCGCCTTCTTTTCCGAGCCTTGCCCCGTCATACAGTTCTTTCAATGCATTGTGCTGCCGCACAAAGATGACTTCGTTTAATTCCGCTTTGTTGATCAATTGCGTTTCCTTGAAGATAAACAGGACAGCATGGGGTTCTGTATGTCCTGTGAGATAGTAGAAATTTGGATCTTGATGATATTTATAGGATCCATCATTTGCCCTGCTTCTAACCGGATTGGAAAAGAAAACAGCCACAGAATTTGGCGGCATGATGCGTCTGAGGTCATCCCGTTTAGCTTTGTGAAATGCAGGCGTAAGCAAGTCATCAGGCTTTTGTGCAACCTGCGCAACGGTGATAATCTGAATGAATAAAAGTAATACCCCTACACCTGCAAAAGTCTTTCTCATGCTTTGTTCTTCATAATGTAATTTACAAATCCCCAAAATTCAAAAATAGCATCTTAAGTCCAGCATTAGATCCTTCGGAAAAAAGCTAAATTGGATAATGCTGTATACGTTGTCCTGTAGGGATACGTTTCTTTGTCTTTCCGACGGGAATAGAGGCTAGATATTCACGGACTTTAGGAAAAACATTCCCACTATTGTTGTAAAGGAAGCAATAAACCATCAACTTCCTTAAAAAAAGATATGTCAGATTCACGGCGTTCATTTCTAAAGAGCTTGGGTGTAGCCACAGCAACGGGTGCGGCGACTTTTGCCAATTTTGGAGCGGGTTTCCAGCAGGCACTGGCAAGCCAGCCGCTTGCATCCAGTGCCAGTGACCTGAAAATCACCAAAGTCACTTCCGCGTATTTCACGGCCGACCAAAGGAAGATGTTTATCAAAATCGAGACAAACCAGGGCCTGACCGGATATGGAGAAGGCGTGGATGCAGTGGGAGGGACCTATTACCTGGCCAAACAATTGGGCGACAAACTCGTGGGCAAAAGTCCCCTGAATGTCAATAGATTGTTTGAGGACCTCCGCAGGATAAGTCCGCTGAGCCCTTTTACCGGATCACAGTCAGGTGTGTTTATTTCCGTGCTATCGGCCATAGACATAGCGCTTTGGGACCTTGCCGGGAAGGCGTTGGGTTTACCGGTTTACCAACTTTTAGGCGGTAAGTTCAGGGACTCCGTCCACATGTATACCCACCCGGTGGACAACAGCGGGCCACCTGAGCGGATTGCGGCTTCCTGTCTGGAAGCGAAGAATGCCGGGTACGATGCGGTGAAATTCTGGGTTGATATATCAGCATTTGAAAATGATCCCAATAAACAAGATGTGTATAACCACACGGCTAACAACAAGGAGATCGAACGGATCGTAAATACCGTGGCAGCAGTACGGCAGGCAATAGGTCCTCAGATGGCCATGATGGTTGAAATGCATACCAGGTTTGACCTGCCTACTGCCATACGATTGGTGAAAGCATTCGAACCTTTTGATCCTACCTGGATTGAGGAGCCTGTGCCACCAGAAAACATGGATGCCCTCCGGGAAGTAACGCAGTCTTCGAATACGCCCATCTGTGTGGGTGAGAATCTATACATGGTCCATCAGTTCGAGAATTTACTGGAGAAGAAAGCGGCGGATATCATTATGCCCGATGTGCAGAAATGTGGAGGAATTGGAGAGGCACAGCGTATCGCCAACATGGCCTATGCGCACTACGTACCATTTGCGCCGCACATGGTGGGTACACCTTTTGCGATGATGGCTTCGGCCCATGTTTGCGCTTCCATCCCCAACTTCTTTATGCTTGAATCAAATCAAAAGACGGTATCCGATTGGGAAGGAATTGTTGTTGATCCACCCGTTATCAGGAACAGTTTCCTGAAGGTATCGGACAAACCGGGAATTGGCCTTGAAATCGTGGAGGAGGGGTTGCGGAAATACGCAACACCGGGGATACCGTTTTTTAAATAATCGCGTCGCGCATATCGCAGTCACATTTAATGCTGACCAAAGGAACTTGTAAGAATGAATAGACTTCTGGCAGTCGGTTTGTTTTTGATTGCCGCTTCCTGCGGACACTCCAAAAAGGAAGCAAAGACATATCCGGTTGGGCAAATAATAACATCAAAAGGAGAAATGCTGTTTTGGTTATATGATGAAACGCCCCTGCACAAGGCAAGTTTTATCAAGTTGGCGAATGGGCATTATTGGGATTCTTTAACCTTCAACAGGGTGATCAGGAACTTTGTTATACAGGGGGGCTGCCCCGACACGCCTGAAGGCTTCAGCGACTCTCCTTATTTGCTGTGGCCTGAATTCAACGACAGCCTCAAGCATGTATACGGCGCGGTAGGTGCTGGCAGAGATGACAACCCGGAAAAATTATCGGCCGGCTGCCAGTTTTATATCGTGCATAACAAGGAGGGAATTCCCAGGCTGGATGGAAATTACGTGATTTTTGGGCAGGTGTTTAAGGGACTTGAAGTTTTGGAAGCTATTGCCACAGTTACAACTGATTCCCTGGATGCTCCTTTAACTGCTATACCACTTGATGTCAATATTGTTTTGCTGACTGCCGCTGAACTTGAAGAATACGGGTATGCTTGGTAGAAGTCATTATGACGTATTGGCTAAAATATAACAATATGAAAGTTACGCTGACATTAGCAATGCTTATCCTTCAATTCATTTCGGTAATGGGTCAGACTTCAAACCCTAAGTACGATTCTGACCTGGTCAGGAAATTGGGAGCAGACGACTATGGTATGAAAATGTATGTATTTGTCATTCTCAAAACAGGAAATAATAAGACAACAGACGAGGAATTTATTAAACGTTGCTTTACCGGCCATCTTGAAAACATTGGTCGCATGGTGGAAGCAAAGCAACTTGTGGTAGCAGGGCCGTTTGGCAAGAACGATAATGATTTCAGGGGATTGTTTATCTTGGATGTTGGCTCAGTTGATGATGCGAAAAAAATCCTTGAGACAGACCCGGCGATTAGCGCCGGGTTGTTGTTGCCGGAATTGTACCCTTGGTATGGATCTGCAGCGTTGCCTGAATATCTTGAAGTGTCAGATAAGATATGGAAAATTAAACCCTGATGACTTGTAAGTATTGTAGGTTATGAAATGCATGGCACGATGATTTTCTCATTCTCTTCAGGTGCAATGACTGTGTAGCGAAAGTTACCGCTGTTTCATCTGATTGCTAATTAGGGGTATTGGCGGTCCTCCGTGCGATAGGAATTGGTCATCTAAAAAAGACACCACCTTCGTGAAAGCGCACGGTTGCTCAGCAAGAATCCACCATAAGGAAATATAACGTGTATGGTATATATTAGGGCATTGCAAGACGTTTTATAATACACACCCCATACTGCCATGAAACATACAATTATTTTATTCCTGCTGTTGTCAGTTAAATTAAGCGTCCTCGCACAAACAGACACAACACCACATACACTTCAGGTTGTTGGCAATTCGAAGATCGCTGTAAAGCCCGACCTTGGTATATTGATTATCAGCATTACTAACAAAGATTTGAACTTCAGTCAGGCCATCGTAGGCCTTGATGACAAAACCAGAGATATATCAAAGCAGATTATTGAAATCGGATTTAAGGAAGATGATATTAAAACGACTGACTTTCAAATTACGGAAAATCGTATCTACGCACGGCAGGCATACATTGATAGCGGATACTTATCCAGGCAGAATATCAGAGTTGAATTTAAGTATCAAAAAGAGACGATCACAAAAATCTTAAATAAGTTTTCCACAAGCAGGACAGACTTTGCGTTAAGTTTTGACTTCAGACTGACTGACGAATTAAAGGATAAGGCACAAGACGAACTGCTCAAACTTGCCATAAAGGACGCAAAGGGAAAAGCCAAAGTAATTGCAGGGTCTTCCGGCGTGAAGCTTGGAAAGATAAGAAGCATAAACTATGGAACGAACTATTCCGGTGGGATGAGAGAGGTCCAGGAAACTGCTGCGTATAAGACGATGGCAGCGAGGGAAGGGGGTGGCGCCATTGCAGGTTTTACACCCAATGACTTGTTGTTTGCCGATAATGTTTTAATAACCTGGGAAATAGAATAGAAAAAACCACTATTGATCAACAGCTAAATAAATTGGACATAAGTCTCTGCTTTCAACAAAGAAAAATTCACGAAATAAAAAAAGTATTGACGGTAGTTTGTACTTTCGAGAGTGTAGAGCGCAATGAACTTAGACAGAGATGACCATTAACAACAACGTAAACCTGAAGCATAATGAAACCCGAACTTGAAGAAATCCGCGAACAACAAAGGGCATCCTGGAACAAATTTTCTCCAGGCTGGAAGAAATGGGATGAGCTTTTTATGGAATTCTTAGAACCTATGGGCAATGAAATTGTTCGGTTCCTGAATCCAAAAGGTGCAGATGTGGTGTTGGATGTAGCGTCAGGCACAGGAGAACCTGGTCTTACCATTGCGACGATGCTTGAAGGGGGCAAAGTTGTTATTACTGACCTCGCAGAAGATATGCTTGTTATTGCCCGAGAGCATGCAGAGCAAAGAGGAATTAAGAATGTTGAAACGCGTATTTGTGATGTTTGCGAGCTTCCATTTGATGACAATACATTTGATGCAGTCAGCTGCCGTTTGGGTTTCATGTTTTTTCCTGATATGTCACTTGCCGCCAAAGAAATGTTTCGCGTTTTGAAACCAGGAGGCAGAATAGCAGTATCGGTATGGGGCGCGCCAGAAAAAAACTTTTGGGTAACCGCTATCGCCGGAACCATCAATAGAAACATGCAGTTGCCTCCCCCTCCCCCTGAGGCGCCAGGGATGTTTCGGTGCGCAAAAAGCGGACTAATACAGGACTTATTTAAACAAGCTGGGTTTAAGAATACAACTGAAAAAGAGTTGGCCGGTAAATTGAAATGTGGAACCACTGATGTTTATTGGAATATGATGACCGAAATTGCGGCACCCTTTGTCGCTGCCCTTAGCAAGGCCGATGATGCCATGCGGGAAAAAATCAAGAGAGAGGTTTACCAGATTGTAAAGGAGAAATATCCTGATGGAAATGTTACGATAGACGCAAGTTCGCTTATCGTTTATGGTGAGAAATAATTCACGCGCTCATTTTGCATGTAACAAAACCACATCATCACCTTGCAGAGGATTTCGGTTGTCTATGCCATGGTCGGTATAACTTGCGCGTAGTATAAAAAATCCGCCGGCATCCACGCCTTCGGGGATCGTTAGCCTTAGCGCTCCAGCAGTACCACTATAATAATTCGATTTTGGGTCACCGGCGTTTTGAAGGATCCACGCTACGATTTGTCGTGCAGTCTCCGGGCTAAGGTCGGGATGACTCGGCATCACCGCACTTCCCCATATACCCGATGAACCTTCAAGGACACTTTTTGCCAGCGCAATTTCATTTGGCTTCGAAGGCGGGTAGCGGCGGGTGATCTCAGTGAAAGCGGGTCCGATCAAGGGTGCGTTGAAAGCGTGGCAGGTAATGCAATTGGATTTTTGGAGGAGTACAAATCCCGGAGCATCGGGTTCGCTTGCTGTTTTGCGTGCCATGGTTTCCTGAGAAGCATCCTGGATGTAGCGCACACTGAGGAACACTTCCAGGTTGTTGATTTCCTCATATTTTGATTCGCCATCTTCTTTGTCTGAAACGGAAATCGTATAGGGTATCAGTGTATTTAAAAGATAGGTGCGTCCAGACGAAGGCGTAGTAATCTTTACCACAGGTCGGTTGTTTTGCTGGGCCACTGCAATTGTGCAGGAAAGGAAGAAGCAGGTTAACGCAAGGTGCGAAGCGCAGGTCATGGTCAGGCCTTGTTTATTTCAGCTGCGACCCGTCGCGCCGACCGCAAACAGGATTCCATACCGCGGCTAAGATTGTCGGCATAGGTTCCGGCAAAGTATATTCTTCCTTCCGGCTTCATCACCTGTGGCCAGAATTTGCTCAGCTCACCTATCGGAAAAGGTTCCATTTCGCAAGTTGGCGCAAACCTGTCTTTGGTCCAATCTACGGTCAATGCCTGCTCGATCGTATCGTGCTTGCCTGGATATAGCGCGCGAAAAGCTGCGAGCACACGCTGTGGGGATATGCCACCCGGTCCGTAAGCTTTCAGTATGATGCGTGAACTGTCGACTTCATTTGTTTCCTCCCAGATAGAAGAAATATCGGGATGTTCAAATTCCATGTTGATACTCTTTAAGCCGTCATCCAGCCAGAATCGTGAACTCGCCTCGAAGACAAAGAAGGGGTGTGAACTGTATTTAAGATGATCGATTACGTATTGCTTCTCGGGCGAAAACGTTGGTGTGACAGGAATATTTCTAAAGACCGGAAGTGAAATGCAGTTGACGAGGAAGTCGGCATCCATTTCCATTTCTTCATCAAACCCGTATGCCTTATATTTCACCGTAACACTGTGGTTGGTATGACGGATGGACTGGATCGGGTGATTCAGCATAACACGTGAACCAAGTTTTCGGGCAAAGGCGTTAGGCATTTCCTGGTTGCCGTTTTTCAGGTGAAAGGTGTCTCCTTCTGACCAGGGTATACCGCGTGAGCGCATGACCGACATCCGCCACAAAGTATAGAGTGCGGATGTGTTTTTTCCGCCCAGGAAACGCAAGGCTGCCGCAGATGCACCTTCCTTTTTTAATAGTTCAGCAGTTGAAATCTTATCAAGGTCGTCATACCCGAGGCCGAAAGGTTGGAGAGGGTTCATGAATTTTCCGAGGTATCCTTCCAGGAACATCGGCCGGAATGCATCCCACGGATTAGCTGAAAGGAACTTCACTTCCCGTTCATTCAATCCGAATTTTTTCAACACTGTCGGATCGGAGAGTTGCTCTTCAGAATAGAATTTTCCGTCGATCATCTTTAAAGCATGGCGGCCAGGGGCGGCGTTGGATCCTTCGGCATGGAGATAAGGGAGCACGGTGAGATTAAATTCCGCTGTGTATTCGAAAAATACCTCATAACCCGGTTTGGTGATGTGGTCTGCGCCATAGTCAGCATACAAGCCATCGGACAAGCCATCGCGTCCTGTAAATACATGACCGCCGTGCCTGCCGCTGGCCTCCAGCACAACGACCTCATGTCCACGCTTCATCAACTCATAGGCACAGCACAGGCCGGTAATGCCAGCACCGGCTACAATTACCTTGCGCCGCGATTGATGAGGTTGGTGATCTGGGTTGCCAGTAATGACCGGTTGTGCCGACAGGATGTTGGGAGCAACCAGCGAACTGCCGACACCGGCCATCAGCGTATTCTTGATAAAGTCTCTCCTCTTGAAGTTTTTCATAATTCCAATTTCTGAAACTTAAGCTGATTGCCCTGTACCATTCGTAAAATTTGTAGCCAGTGTTGGGGCCACCCGCCAGCATCAGCGACGCCGATCGCTTTAATTTTTTCACCTCACGTACAAGCAATGCCATAGAATCATAGCAGAATCACTATATTAGAGATTGTCATTTCGAATACCTAATCCAACCAAAAAATGAACGAAATAAAAAAAATGCTATTGCTGTTTGCGGCAATGTCCTCTTTGATTGCCTGTACCAATGAGAAAAGGGCTGAAAGCAGTGACGTAATGGCCGAAGCATCGCCCGCAGTAACACTGCCTTATGTAGCCAGTTATTCGTCTTCTTTTGAGATCGGCAACCCTGCTTATGCACAAATGATTGTACAGGGAAGCTGGAAAGACTGGGAAGAAAACAACCTGGATAACATGGTTAATTGGGTGGCCGACACTATTGTGGCGTATCACAGTGATAATACCGTCATCAATGGCGTTGACAATCTTATGGCCCGTTGGAAAGAAAACCGGGCCACCTATACCAGCGTAAACGTTAACCTTCAAGCAGTAGTCCCTACCCACAGCATTGACAAGAATGAAGACTGGGTGTTGGTATGGGCAACTGAAATTGACACAAAAAGTGATGGAAGCGTCGATACGGTAAGTCTCATGGAAAGCTGGCGCATCAACAAAGGCGGGAAGGCGGACATGCTGGTTCAGTTTGACCGAAGGAATAGGAAGAAATAGTCATAAAACGATTACCCAGAAAAACATTCAGCATCCTGATGCTGAAAGAGCAGGTACCATGTTGTTACCGGCTCTTCTTTAGCTTGGCCGAGTTTGGTGATAATCGTTCTCTAACATGAGTGATCTGCATCAATTGTTCATCAATCAAAAATGTACACGCATGAAAGGAAGGATTGGAATCGACCTTCTATTGCTGGCGATAGTGTTATTGAACTGCACAAACAGGGATGATCGTAGCATTGCAGGTCAGTCGACTAAGCCTAATATTATTTTTATTTTTGCCGATGACCAGCGGTATGAAACCATTCATGCATTGGGGAATGCTGAGATCATTACACCCAACCTCGATAAACTTGTAAGCAAGGGGACGACATTTACGCATGCGTACAATATGGGCGCGTGGAACGGCGCCGTTTGCGTTGCTTCACGGGCAATGCTTATTTCCGGGAGATCCGTGTGGCGCGCGCTGAAGACTGATAGCCTCTATCGGAAAGGTGGAGGTATGGAGCAGACCTGGGGTAAACTCATGGAACAGGGTGGGTATGATACGTACATGACGGGCAAGTGGCATGTTGAAGCTCCGGCGCCGAAAGTTTTTAGAACAACGGCCCACATCAGGCCTGGTATGCCTGGTGATGCGTGGCATGAGCGGAAAAGTAATGATGGTGAAACGATCATGCCCGTTGGTTATAATCGACCGCGTTCAGAAAATGATCATACCTGGTCACCAACGGATACTACGTTTGGTGGCTTTTGGGAGGGCGGAAAACACTGGAGTGAAGTCTTGAAGGATGATGCCATTGCGTTCCTGGATTCAGCGCACGTCAGTGAGAATCCATTCTTCATGTATTTAGCATTTAATGCGCCACACGATCCTCGCCAGGCGCCGCAAGAATATCAGGACATGTATCCGCTAGAGAATATATCAGTCCCGGAAAATTGGCTGCCTGTTTATCCATATCAAAACCAAATTGGCCTGGGACCTACTTTACGCGACGAGGCGCTTGCGCCATTCCCGCGAACTGCGTATGCCACCAAAGTCCATATCAAGGAATACTATGCCAGCATCTCTCATTTGGATGCTCAGATCGGATTAATTCTGGAAGCACTGGAGAAAAGTGGTAAAGGTGAGAACACGTATATCATCTTTACTGCAGATCACGGACTGGCTGTTGGCAAACATGGGTTGATGGGAAAGCAAAATATGTATGATCACAGCATCCGTGCACCATTCATCATTGCAGGCCCGGGAATTCCTATGAACAAGAAAATTGATACGGATATTTATTTGCAGGATGCAATGGCTACGGCGCTGGCGTTAGGCAGCGTTGAAAAACCTTCTTTTGTCGAGTTCAACAGCGTGCTTGATTTGGCGACAGGTCAAACTACTGCAGGTTCTTATCCGGCCATTTATGGTGCTTATATGAACCTCCAACGCATGGTTCGAAAGGATAACTGGAAACTGATGGTGTATCCTGGCGCAAGCAAAGTGCGGTTATATGATTTGTCGGCTGATCCATGGGAGAAGAATGATCTTTCCGATGACCCCAAATTTCAGGCTAAGATAAAATCGTTGTTTGATGCTTTGTTGAAGCTACAAGAGCAGTTGGGCGATACTTTGGATCTAACGGAGATATACCAAAAGACGATTAAATGAAAATTCCTGATGTCGACAGGCTGCACGTACCCGAGCGAAGATGAAACTCCGGTAGACCTTGCATGCCGTCCGATTCCCAGTGATGTATCGGGGAAGGCACAGATGAAGGCCGTAAATGAAGTCGCGAAGGAAAGCGCCAAGCTACTTTCAAGTAAGCAGGCGCGACAATGGGATCCCTGAGCTGAGCAAGGCCCTGGGGCCTTGCTCAGCTCAGGATTAATATAAGCAAAATTTGCCCATACAGGTTGGGCAAATTTTGCTTTACGTGCGTTCCTGTGAACGAAGTGGAAATATAACCATCAATGGCGCGATATGCGCAGGTTTGTTCAATAGTACAATGCGTACAGTTATATTAAACTTGGATATAATACAGTGGCGGTGCTCGTTCCCCAGCGTCACTCGCCTGGGACACTGAGGTTTTCAAAGAAGTCAATTTAGGCAGAAGTGAGCAAAGCGCATGCTTACGCGAACTTGCACCACTCCAGGGAAGCCAATCGCACCAACTACTGTCTTACTGTTCTCAAGTAAGAAGTGCAACACAAAATAGTTAAGAGAAAGGGAGTTTCCTCCCTTTCAATTAGCCAAGATTTTGAAAACTTTGTGTTGCTATGAAAATTTATCAACACCTTAGCCAAGAGCA
>JAOUDZ010000153.1 GCA_029858965.1 Cyclobacteriaceae bacterium | reverse complement strand
GTAAAAATTGCCCCTATTGAAAAACAAATACCGAGGAAGGCACAGGCAGCCAGTGCTTTGCTCTGAACAATATATCTTGGTATTAACAGGATGCCGAGGAAATATCCTGCCAGCATTGCATAAATTATATAGTCAACAAAAACCTGTGAAGCTTCGGTTGAAAAACCCATGCTTTGACCGTAAGGAATGATGTAGTAGCTGGTGATCGACTCGGTGCCTTCAGCGCAAAAAAGCGCCAATACTCCGAGTATGAGATTGGGGAACTGCCATATGCTGGTGCGTGAATGTCCATCTTCTTCCGCATTCTCTTCTTCTTCATTAACAGCCGGAAGTGCTACCACCCACATCAGGACAGCCATTGCGAGGAGCAAAAAGGTGATGATGACATACGGATTGATCACACGCAATGCCATGTTGTTCAGCGTGGTTATCTTTTCTTCCGCACTCATTCTTGTTATGTCTGATATAATGGAATCTGCATTCAGTAATAGTATTGGTCCCAGAATACGCTGACTTAATATACCGGCTAATTTGTTGAAGATCCCCATTATACTATTCCGTTGCCCTGCACTTTCAATCGGACCTAAGATGGTTACATATGGATTGGCGGCAGTTTGTAAAAGCGCCTGCCCGGTACCCATTAAAAAAAGACCCAGCAGAAACAGACCATAAGCTCTTGTAAAAGCAGCCGGGATAAATATGATGGTTCCCAATGCCATTATGATAAGGCCCAGTACAATCCCTTTTTTGAACCCAATTTTTTTCAAGACCCAGGAAGAGGGTAATGCCATCACTACATAGGCAATGAAGAAAGAAAAGGTGACCAGTGTGGTCTGAACATTATTGAGTTGAAGTGTGATTTGAAAGTAGGGGATCAACAGGCTGTTCATCCAGGCGGCGAATCCAAACACGCCAAACAGGATACCAATCATTAACAACGGAATGAAATACCTGTTCTTTTGGCTCATGCGCATTGATGTGGCTATAATTGTTTAAAGACTTTGGCGGACGTCGCCAGTGCTTGATGAATATCTTCTTCCGTATGCGCTGCAGACAGATACCACAACCCCCTGCCAATAATTCTGATACCATTGTCGTGCATGCCTGCAATGAATTTATTGAGCCTCACTTTATCATAAGCAAGCACATCTCTGAAATCATTTACTGCGGGAAGTTGCGTAAATCCGGTATGAAACATGGGCCCCGGACCTTGCACCAAAAGATTACTTTTGTTTTGCCTGCCTATTTCACGCAAGCCCTCCATCAGTTGTAAGCCAAGTTTGGAAATCCTGGAAATCACATTTTCTGATTCCAGTACTTCAAGCGTTCCAATCGCTGCGGCAACAGTCGAATTGCTGCTGTTCATGGTGCCGGCATGAATCACTTTGCCTTCAGCAATCAGATTCATCCAATCCTTTTTGCCAACAATAGCAGAAATGGGGTAACCACTTCCAATGGCTTTTGCAAATATGGACAAGTCAGGTATAACATTAAAATACTTCTGTGCGCCACCCAAATGGGTTCTAAACCCGGTAATGACTTCATCGAAAATTAGTGTGATATTATATTGATCGCATAATTCCCTCATACCCTGCAAGTAACCTTCCCGTGGCAAAATGCATCCATTGTTGCACATAATGGGCTCTGTAATGAGTGCTGCAATTTCCAGATGCTTTTCTTTAATGGTTTTCTCCAGCAATGCGAGATCGTTCCAGGGTAAAATGATAAATTCATCCTGCACGTGATCGGGGAGACCTGCCGTCCAGGGAAAAAAAGTGGGATCTTCTCTCGTGCCAAGCGCCGCTGCCGAAGGCGTCGATAACCCCCAGGCTACATTATCGAGCCACCCGTGATAATGACCTTCAAAACGTAAAAACTTTTGCTTCCCGGTTTTGGCCCTGGCAACCCTGAATGCTGTTTGAATGGCTTCGGAACCGTCTAAACAAAACCGCATTAATTCAGCCGATGGAATGAGCTGCTGCAGTTTTTCTGCAAGTTCGATTTCCAGCAGATGCTGTCCCGCAAAAAGTTGACCTTTTTTTGCGTAGTCTTCCACGCGTTTTACAACGTGTGGATGATTGTGCCCGACAATCATCGGACCCTGACTTAATGTGAAGTCTATATATTCATTTCCATCCACATCATAAATTCGGCTACCATTAGCATGGGCGTAAAAAATGGCGTGCGGATGATTGTATTTTCTGAATTCTGATGAAACACCACCTGCTAATGATCTTTTTGCCCGTGCTAATAGTTTTGCAGATTGGTCGTATTGATACATTTCATTGATTGGTTTTGAGAGATTGAAATCAGGTTTATGGAATCTGATCTTTTTACAAATAATAAGATTATCAGAACAACCCCGCTAATTGCCTGATGGCAGACTCGGCCAGCTTCTCACCAGATCCTATTTCATACTTTGTGGTACCCGGTGTGGTTTCATATCCTGTGATCATGGGCGTAAAACCTTTTGGCCCCTGCGTAAAGGAAACACTGGTAGGAAAATATCCCTTTTCATCGTTTGCAAGACCCATCACCATCGTATTCTGGCACGGTGATTTAGCCTTGATGTCCATGCCAAATTCGGTGAACATTTCACCGGGTAAGCCTACGAAGGCAGCATCACCCACACGTATTACCATGACCTCCAGGCTATCTACTATATCCTGGTTACGCCGCATTTCAATCCAGTCTTTTGCATATTGGGCATCAGGGATTCCATCGGCCTGAAGGGGAGGCATACCTTCCTTTTCCACTTTTTTCATGATGGCCTGCGCCCATTCAAATTGCTCATCTGTTATGGTCATGCGTTTCACGGGAACCATTTCTTTGGATACGGCAACGATATCGCTTGAAACGGGTTTTTCATTTTGAATAGCCTCCAGGGCTGAAACGCCCAGCATGTATCCAATACGCTGGCATTCCTGATAAGTGTCGGGGAATCCTACACGGTAGTCAACTTGCGTCACGTTGCCGCAGCATCCATTGAAAAATAGCGGCATATAGTCTTCGCCCTTTACTCTTTTTATGGATTCTCCCAGGTATCCGGGGTAATCGGCAGAGTATAGCCAGTTGTTCCCCGTTAGTGTGGTGGCATGACAGGCAAAATTTACAATCACGCCTGTTGGTTTTCCTTCCTGCGCGATAGATAACGTAATGAGCTCAGGATCTATCGGCCCCCAGGGTTCAATGACGAAGCCAGGCTCGAATTTTTCCCAGCACATGTGCGTTGTGCCGTCAATACATTTCAAACGGCGGTTGTGGGAAACCCTGTCTTCATTTGTCCGCCCAACAGAAAGAACCGTAGGTTTTGCATCTTTATCAGCCATGACAACGGCATCAGCTGCCCTGGTAAGGAATTCTTTTGTTTTTGGTACGCTGAGATCAGCTACCGGGCCGCTGTGGGTATGCGTTGCCATGATCATGATGTTGCCAGGTTTCAAGGTTGTCTGCGAGGCAATATGCGCGCGCATCATTTCCACAGATTCTTTGGGTATGTAACAGATGTCGACAGTGAGCATTGCCGCTTTTTCCCCTTTTTCGTTTGTGGCAACAATTGCCCTTGCATACAACGGATCGTGTATACCGCGTGAGGCATAGTCATCACCACGGTAATTACCCGCCATATCCAGGCCTACATCAGGTGTATAATTCACCTCGCCAATACCAATGAGCAACGTTGATTTTACAGCCGTATCTGTTTTGTTGGTACAGGAAAAAAACAGCACAACTATTAACGTGAAAGTACCCCAGCCTTTTATTTTATTTTTCATAGGAAATCAGGTTATGGTTTAAATATCGCGAAGTGCGGGACTCACCAAAAATAAATTAAAATCAACCCGGTATTTTCACGATCGCATCAATTTCAACTTTGAGATTTTCGGCCAAGACGGATTGCACCGTTGTTCTTGCCGGTTTAATGCCGCTAAAATAGCTGGCATATATTTTATTGTATCTGTCAAAGTCTTTTATGTCTGAAAGATGCACAGTGCATTTGACGATGTCATCCATGGTGGCACCGGCTTTCTGAATGATTGCTTTTATGTTATCCAGTGTTCTGATTGTTTCTTCTTCAATCGTACCCAGCACAAAAGCAGATGTCTTGAAATCCACAGATGCCTGGCCACTCACAAAAAGAAAACCATCAACCACCACACCATCAGAATAGGCGCCTGTTACAAAATTCGCATCCCTGTCCGGGTGTACTATTTTAACCTTTGTCATAATCTTAGATTCTTAAGTTTATCAAATTAGCTATTAGTTTTAACAAATACATTCAACAGTATGGTAACAAGACATGCTTTTCAGGCAAAAATGAACACCGATTGCCTTCCTCCTGTCACCAGGCTTTAATAGTTGGCCTGTATGTCCTGCACCAGTTTCAATATTCTTACATTCAATTCACGAATATATTCTATTGTGGAATTATCTGGTATATAAGCGGCTTTTCTTGAAATGCTGTTTTTCAAAATACCCCGTGCCATAAGTAATTCTTTTTCCGCATAATGAAACAATTCCATATTTTGAAGAGAGAAGAAAATTTGTGGCATAACACGTTCAAATATTTCAAATGCTTTTTGGGTTTCTCCATTTTTGCGAAGCGTGAAAACTTTTTGCAGAATGTCCGATACACCCAATCCCGGCATTACACCGCTGATGCCGATCGGGATCAATTCCATCAAATAGAGCCCACCCCATCCTTCAAGAACGCCAACGGTACCGGCTGTCGTTTTAATGATTTCTTCAAATTTCGGAGCACATAAAGGTTCTTCAAGTTTTAAATACTTAAAATTAGGGTATGTATTTCTAAGATAGTTAATCAGTGACACACTTATCGACGCCCCACCGGGATTAAAGTCTTGAATCAATACCGGCGTACCGGGAATCGATTCTAAAAAACCAGAGAGATATGATTGAATGGATGTTTCCGGCAGATTAAAGATGCGCGGAACCGCCAGGGATATAATATCAGCGCCTGCAGCTGCATTTGCCTGGGCCAGTTTGATCGCAATTTTCAGCGCCGGGCTATTGGATTGGGCTATTATTTGTGTGCGGCCCGCAGCTTGATCTACTGCAATTTCCACTACCCGCAACTTTTCTTCATCGCTTAGCTTGTAAAATTCACTGGCATAAGCCGGCAAGCAAACGGCCTGCAAACCTGAGCGGACCGCAAACTCAATTAAATTTCTCAGCGCTGGCTCATCAATTTCTTCATTTTCTGAAAATGGCGTAGGGATAATGGGCACAACACCTGTCAGTATTTTAGCATTTTTCATAATTGAGGTGAGGCTTTAATACAAGTATATTTTTTTTATTGGATTCGCTAACCGTACACAAGTTGAGAAAATACGAGGGATTTAATGGGTATATTGAAGTTCATAAGGCAAGTTTAAAGAATGGATATTAAATGATTGCGTCATAAATCAGTAAATTTACATACCGATCCTTTTTGCCAGGGCTTGATTGAAGTAATAATCCAATAAACCTCGAAAACATGAAACGCAGAGACATTCTTAGGTCACTAACAACAGTACCGTTTGTAGGCGGAATTATAGCAGGTGTTGTTCCCCCGGGTGTTGCTATTGCAGCTTCAAAGGCCGCGAAACGGGATTTATTTAAAGAACTTGGTTTGCGCACTTTCATCAATGCTGCTGGTAATTATACATCGATGACCGCATCCCTAATGCCTGAAGAAGTGATGGAGGCTATCAATAGCAGTGCAAAAGAATATGTAATGCTGGAAGAAGTGCAGGACAAAGTAGGTGAAAAGATAGCTGCGCTATGCCATGCGGAAGCTGCTTTTGTAACAGCAGGATGCTGGTCCGCGCTTGTTTTGGGTACTGCTGGTGTGCTGACAGGTATGGATTTAAAAAAAGTGGCGCAGTTGCCTAAGCTCGAGGGTACGGGCATGAAATCGGAAGTAATTATTCAAAAGAGCCATATTAACGGTTACGACCACGCGCTGACTAATGCAGGGGTGACCATCATTACCGTTGAAACAAAGGAAGAAGTGGAGGCCGCCATCAATGAAAGGACTGCGATGCTTTGGTTTTTGAACAGGGAAGCACCAATGGGCAAGATTCAGCACGAGGAATGGATATCCATAGCGAAAAAGCACAACCTGCCCACGATGATTGATATGGCTGCAGATGTACCACCTGTCGAAAATCTTTGGAAATACAACGATATGGGGTTCGATCTGGTTTGTATATCAGGAGGTAAGGCTATGTGCGGTCCGCAAAGTGCAGGCATACTCATGGGCAAAAAAGATCTTATTGCCGCTGCCCGGCTGAGCGCCCCGCCCGCAGGAGGCAACATCGGCCGTGGCATGAAAGTAAACAAGGAGGAAATTATCGGAATGTATGTGGCATTGGAAAGCTACATAAACCGGGATCACCAGAAAGAATGGAGGATATGGGAAGACCGCATTGCAGTAATCAAGAATGCCATTGACAATGTCGCAGGTGTTACCACCGAAGTAATAATTCCTCCCGTAGCGAATCACAATCCTTCACTGGTTATTTCCTGGGACCCGAACAAAATAAAAATTACACGGGATGGTATGGGTGAGAAGTTGCGAAAAGGCAATCCGTCTATCGAAACGATTGCATGGGAAACAGAGAACAGCATAAGAATTACAGTGTTTATGCTAAAGACCGGTCAGGAAAAAATTGTGGCGACAAGAATTAAAGAAGAGCTTACCATGGCATCAGCATAAAGGGCTGTGCAGTTTCTTGCTCATCAAACGTTCTGAACGGAGCTTGTGAGTAGGGTAGGTGTATCTATTATACTTGCTGCTGTGTTAGTGCTCTCCCGGTGAATCCTTCTGGCTGAAGGAACATTTCCGAATGCATTTACAGATTCATCCGGGTCCATCAACCGATAGCCAAGCAGCAAAAATTTATTACATGAGTGGCGTGTATAGACGGCAATTGCCGGCCCCATATTCAGCATTATTTGTAAAAAGAAGTAAATTCGGGCCAAATTTATAAGTCCGATTCATGACCAAGACGATTCTGTTCTTTCTATGCTTAGCCTGCTTCGGCGCAGGAGCCCAAACCACGAATTCTCTCACCGGCAAGGTCACAGATCCTGAATCAAGGCCGCTTTCCGGCGTTAACGTCCATTTGCTCAATACAAATTTTGGTTCAGCAACTGATCAAGAAGGCGTGTTTACAATCACTGGTATTCCCGTAGGAAAGTATACCCTGCAGATCACAGCGATTGGATATGCCAGCCTGCAGCAGACGATAAGCTTGGAAGCCGGGGAGCCTGCGCCATTAGTGGTTCAATTGGAAGAATCATCAACACAACTTGATGCTGTGGTAGTCACTGCACAAAAGTCGGAGGAAGATATTCAAACAGTACCCTTTACTGTCAATGCTATATCCTCCCGGCAGGTGGAACAATACAGGTTATGGAATAGCAGGGATATCACAGCGATTGTTCCGAACCTGTATTCAACAAATTCAGGTGACAATCGCAATGTAACGTCCATCAGGGGAATCACCACGACATCGTATGATCCAGCTGTTGCCACGTATATTGATGGCGTAAACCAATTTGGTCTTGACACCTACATTGCGCAGCTTTTCGATGTGGAACGTATTGAAGTATTGAGCGGTCCGCAAGGAACATTGTATGGAAGAAACGCAATGGCTGGCGTAATTAATATTATCACCAAACAGCCTGGGAATGCCACTACAGGCTTTGGAGAACTAAATTTTGGAACCTACGGGCAGCAGCGGTATGCTGTTGGTTTTCGAACACCGCTTGTGAAAAACAAATTGTTCCTTGGTGTTACGGGCGTATTTGATCGTTCCAACGGGTTCTACACAAATACCTTCAACGAAACGGATTTTGACAAGAAGCATAGCATTATTGGGAATTATTATCTACGCTACAATGCCAGTGCCAAGTGGGCACTCACCCTCAACGTAAAGCACAATGAAAACCGGAACTACGGCGCCTTTCCGCTAAGGGCCAGTCGGTCAGATGCCTTTGATAGTCTCTTCACGGTAAACCAAAATGCAATTACAAAATTGGTTGATAATATCTTCAACAGCTCCCTGGTGGCAAATTATACAGGGCGTACGCTGAATTTCAGCTCAATAACATCGTATCAATCGAATCTTAGATACTACACAGATCCGATAGACGGCGACTTTTCACCATACGACATCGTGACGATCATTAATAACTATGGAAAGGAATGGAATAACGTAAAGGTATTTACACAAGAGTTCAAATTATCATCGCCTGCATCTTCTTTGTCGCCCTTAAAGTGGACAGCAGGAACCTATATGTTTCACCAGGATAATCCGGTAAAGCAGGCTACCCGGTTTGGCGAGGATGCAGGCTTCTATGGAATTCCGGACAAAAATTTCTCGACAATCAATACGACAAAAG
>JAOUDZ010000233.1 GCA_029858965.1 Cyclobacteriaceae bacterium | reverse complement strand
GCCCGGTTGCGTGATTTTAATCTTGCCGGATTCTATCTCAATTAGTCCCTCATCCTTAAAATCAGAAAGAACACGAATAACGGATTCGGAGGCAGTACCGACCATTTTTGCCAGATCATCACGGGAGATCTGAATGGATTCCTTTGAATCTTTTAAGCTTTGTACCTGCAATAACGCATCAGCTGTACGTTGGCGCACAGAATTGTAAGCCAGGTTCAGCAGCTGTTTTTCTTTGTCCGCCACTTTCTTACAAAGCAGCGATATAAATCCGGCTGATACGTCCTGATGGCTTTGCAGCAGGGTTGTGAAATCATGTTTGGGAATAGTTATGATTTCGGAGTCCTGCATGGCGACGGCAGATTCCTGGTAAACACTGCCGTCTAATATAGGTTCAAAACCAAAGAAGTCGTTTGCATTGTAAATATTGGTGATCAGTTCTTTTCCATCAGGATGAGACTTGAAGACCTTCACACTTCCCGATTTGATGAAGAAGATATGCAATGGCATATCACCTTCCGTAAAAACTTCGGCCTTCTTTTTTATGCTTTTCATTTTCTTGTCTTTGCATAAATCCTTAAGATTCAATGCCTTCTTTGCATCCTGGATAAAAAGATCAAGTCCCTCGGGCGTACTTGCATATTGTTTCTGATGCATGGAAGCTTTACGCATCCTTGCCTCGATAGCGTTGAGCAGGTCTGTATCGTCAAAAGGTTTGGTTAAATAGTCGTCAGCACCCATATTCATTCCCTTGCGCATGTCTGTTTTCTCTGACTTCGCCGTTAGAAAAATAAAGGGAATTCCGGAAGTGTCAGGATTTTTCCCAAGGATGTGTAAGACACCATAGCCGTCAAGTTCAGGCATCATGATATCACAAATGATGAGATCTGGTTTTTCCTTCTGGGCAATTTCAACACCGATTTTGCCATTTGGTGCGCTGATTACCTCGTAACCCGCAAGTTCAATGATCTCGCTGGTGTTTTCTCTGACATCCAGATTGTCTTCGATCAAAAGAATTCGTTTCATATTCTTATTGTATAGTATTATTCAATGGGTATCTCTACGAAAAATGTACTACCCTTGCCATATTCGCTCGTAAAGGTAATGGTTCCGTTAAGTAACTCAACATAGCGTTTGACAATGTTTAGCCCCAGGCCTGTTCCCTGAACATTTCCAGCATTGCTGGCCCTGAAAAACCTTTCGAAAAGATGCCTTTGCTCTTCCTTTGGGATGCCAATCCCTTCATCGCTTACAGTAATCATGATTTGACCGTGATTCCTTGAACAGGAAATAAAAATCTTTTTGTCGAGTGCGGAATATTTGCACGCATTCGAAATAAGATTAAACATGATGTTTCTGAGAATACGGGAATCGGTGATGATTTGGTTGTCTTCCCTGTCGCACTGAATAATTATTTGTTGACCTTCCTTCAACGAAGCTCTGACATCTTCGTGTATTTCTCTAATAAAAGCTTCCAGGTCAATTTTCTCTTTGAGTATATCCACTTTTCCCTCTTCCAGTTTTCCCAGGGAAAGAAAATCATTCAGGATTTGCGTAAGATGATTAACAGAGGATTTGATTCTTTCAACATGCTTGTCCACCTTGTCAAATTCACCGATGTCTTTGTATTTTTTGACGAGAGCAGCAGAACTCATAACTGTGCTTAGGGGAGTCCGGAACTCGTGAGAAGCAATAGACACAAATTTTGTTTTAAGTTCATTCAGCTCCCTTTCCCGATCCAGCGACCTGAGCACATCCTCTTCGGCTTTCTTTCTTTCCAGGATCTCCTCTTCCAGCTTAATAATGGATTTATTGAGTGCTCTTGTTCTGGCCTGCACTTTTTGCTCCAGCTCAGCAGCATAGATAATGAGTTGCTCCTCGCTTTGTTTTAAGGCTTCCTGTGTTTTCTTCCGTTGGGTTATATCACTAATGAAAGCCATTACGACCAATTTACCCTCCATCTTGGTATAACTCAGACTTATTTCAACGGGAAACTCTGTCCCATCCTTGCGTAAAGCAGCAAGATCTTGTCCAATTCCCATCTTACGGGGCTCAGGATGG
>JAOUDZ010000152.1 GCA_029858965.1 Cyclobacteriaceae bacterium | reverse complement strand
TTTCGGATCTCGTTTGCTGTTGCAAAACGGATTCTTGTACATCACCACCGGTGTAAACAAAACTTATCAGGACTCAGCTCAATTGTTAAACAATCACCTGGGTAAGATCATACGCATACGTGAGAATGGTACTGTCCCGGAAGACAACCCTTTTCTGCAAATACATGATGCGTTACCGGAGATATGGTGCCTGGGAACACGGAACCCACAGGGTATAACAATAAATCCTTTCACGCAGGAAATCTGGGAGAATGAACATGGCCCGAAAGGTGGCGACGAAGTCAATGTTATTGAAGGCGGAAAGAATTATGGCTGGCCTGTGATAACCTATGGCCTTGAATATGATGGAACGCCCGTTGGTGAAGGGATAACGCACAAGGAGGGCATGGAGCAGCCTCTCTATCAATATACACCATCAATAGCGCCCAGCGGAATGGAGTTTTACACAGGCAACGCTTTCCCCATGTGGAAAGGAAATCTTTTTATAGGGGGGCTGGTTTTAACGCATCTCAATCGTCTTGTCATCAAAGAAAATAAAGTTGTGCATGAGGAGAGATTGCTGCAGGATCAAAAGTGGCGGGTACGTTCTGTTAAGCAAGGTCCTGATGGGTTTCTTTATATCGGTGTGGACGGCGGAATGATCCTGAGAATTCGGCCTGCATAAATTTCACGATCAAAACTTCCAGGTCCATTTGACCTTGCACTGCAAATGGTCAAATAGAAAAATCTGCTTTTTTTACAACCTTTCCTTCAATCCTGAGGATTTGTAATACAGAAAAGCGAAATTGAAACTGCTGACTATTTTAACAAAGAAATATTCAGCAGACAACGCATGAAAAATCATTTAGCTTTCCTACCAATCGCAACGGCCTTACTGTGTTTTTCCTGCGCGGAAAAACGTTATGCTGAGCCACTGTCTCCTGAAAAGGCCCTGGAGAGCTTTCATCTTCGGGAAGGCTTCAGCATTGAAACATTTGCAACTGAACCTCACCTGTTCGACCCGGTAGAAATGGTGTTCGACGAGCAAGGCAATGCGTATGTAGTTGAAATGCCCGATTATCCCTTTAAGCCCGAACCTGGAAAGGAGGCAGGACGCATACGCCTGTTGGTAGATTCCGATGGGGATGGTAACATAGACAAATCTGTAATATTTGCGGATAAGCTCTCGGAAGCAACGAGTATCCTCCCCTGGAAAGGAGGACTGTTAGTTGCCGCTGCTCCCCATATCCTCCTGCTCAAAGATACCAACAACGACTTTCGTGCAGATGTAAAGGAAGAACTCTTCACTGGGTTTTTTAAGGACAACTCTGAAGCGCAAATTACAAACCTGCGTTTTGGTGTTGACAATTGGATTTATGCCTCAAACTTTGGCATGGCCGGAACAGTGAACTTTACACGGAACCCGGATGCACCTCCGCTAGATATGATGGGCGCGGACTTTCGTTTTCGTCTCGACCGTGGAGAATTTGCCTTAGCATCAGGTGCTGCTCAGTTTGGTCAGACAAGGGACGATTGGGGGCATCGCTTCATCACGCAAAATACACTCCACATCAGGCATGTGGTTATCCCATGGTATTATTTACACCGACATCCTTATCTACCTTCCACCAATGCCGTTTTGAATATTTCTGACCACGATCTGGTTACGTACCAACTTACCGACCCACCGTACTGGCGGGCTGAACGAACCCGCAGACGGCAGAAAGAATTTGATGAAAAAAAACTGGATCGAACCGAATATGCCGAGGATCATTTCAGTGGTTCATCCGGGGGGACGATCTATGCGGGAGACGCTTTTCCAAAGGAATTCTATGGCTCGGTTTTTACCGGGGAAGTGATGGGCAACCTGGTGCACAGGGATGTTCTTACGCCCTTGGATAACAGTCCTACTTTTGTGGCCAGCCGAGATGAGGCCGAAAAAGACCTTGAGTTCCTGGCATCAACTGACCCATGGTTTCGTCCCGTAAATTTCACCGTCGGCCCTGACGGGAACCTATACGTAGTGGACATGTACAGACAGCATATTGAAACCCCGCTTTCAATTCCTGAAGACCTGAAAGCCGATATGGATTTCCTTAACGGCAGTAAACTCGGGCGAATCTATCGCATCCGGCCTGAAAACTCCACCGCACAGCAAGGGGATTATCCCAACCTTAGGCATATGGAGACACAGGAATACGTGAATCTTCTTGCTCACCCCAACCAGTGGTGGCGCCTCCAGGCGCAAAGGCTCCTGCTGGAAAGGCAGGATGTTTCCGTCATACCCGCGTTGAAGGAGCTCTTCGCAAACCATGAAGATCCGAGAACCCGGCTGCATGCTTTTTATGCACTCGAAGGACTCAATGCACTGGATTCTAAATTAGTTACGCAGGCGATGATGGATCCCCACCCCGGAGTACGCGAACACGGGGTGATACTATCGGAACATTATCCCGAATGCCTTCCGCAGTTACTGCGCATGACAGAAGATTCATCCGTCCAGGTGGCATTTCAGGCATGCCTGAGTCTGGGAGAATTTTCGGGTAAACAGGTAATGGAATCCTTCGCCAGGACCATAGCACAATACGGACAAGATCCGTGGTTCCAAACTGCAGTGTTAAGTTCTGAGACCGGATCTTCTCTGGATTTCCTGAAATTGCTGCTGACCAAGGGTTTGCTGCATCAGGGAGCCAAACCTGAAAAGGTCAGTTTACCTGACCAGTTTTTCTATGTGCTCGGTGCACGCAATAAGGAGGGAGAAGTGATCCAACTCCTGAACTTATTATCAAATCCCGAGATAAAGGAAAACAGTTGGAAGGTTGCTGCACTAACAGGTCTTGCGAATGGCCTGAAGAATTCCAAAACCACGCCTCCGTCTGATGTGCACCTGCAGCCAGCTTTCCAGAAGTTACGTGAAAATGGTACACCAGAAATCGAAGCCGCTGTTGAGGCGTTAACGGATGTTCTGAAACTTAAAAAGTAGTGCATTCAATATGGGTTCAGTTATAACGGTAACTATGAAGAGACGAACATATTCCCGCAGAGGTTTCATCCAACGCTGGATATATCATATCGTACCGTTTTTAACGTTCGCGCAATTCACATTAAATGGGTGTGGATTGAAAGAATCATCTCGGAAAAAAGAAAATGATCATTTAGCTGAATCCTGTGATGACTTCACCGGGATCAGTGAAGCAGATCTCAATACACGTCGTGGTTTGGGTTATGTAAAGACATCACCGAATTCGGGTAACCAATGCGATAACTGCAACCTTTGGCTTCCGCCAGCAAAAGACAAAACATGCGGGGGATGTTTACTGTTCAAGGGTCCGGTTTATCCATCAGGCTATTGTACCAACTGGGCTGCGAAGGTGTAGCATTATCTCCAAGCCGTCCTTCAAGGATTTTCAAATCCGTTCATTTTATGCTACAATAAGAATCATTCCTCCGTTTTTTTTTTGACGTATTCGTTTTTCGGCCCTAATATGAAGTATCGTTTCGGACAACCCGTTTGAATTTTATGGTCATGAAAAATTAACGATCAATGGCAGGGAGATTCGGGCGATGTTCGCGTTATTGGTGCATCATAATTTACAGTCCCACAGGGGACGCTGCTTATGGTAAAAAAGAAATGGTAAAAGAAGAAAGTCCCGTGGGGACGATCTGGAATTCTATGGTGTGTTCTCAGTCATCAAAACACCAATCAAGGAGCGAAGAGAGACTCTCATACGTCGCAACAACCCTCAAATTTGCCGTAGCTTTATTATATGCGTATGCTGCGCGTGAAAATTCAAGCTCTTCATCAATCAATACGGTAGACGCCGGCTCCAGCATTTGATCTCTTAACGCTGCCAACAGGACTTTCCTTGGCGCAATGCTTCCGATCAAATCCGGCAGATCGTATGCCGTCAGTACACCGGCGATTCCCCATGAGAAGTCGACTTCATTTGGATGCCAATAGTCTCCTCCTTCATTTTTTGTCAGGCCAATTTTATAAAACCGATTCATGGCAATGGAGCGAAAGGAAATGAGAGAACCGATAAGTGCAATATTATGAATAGTAGAATCGAACGCAGCAGCATGAATAAGTGGAAGGCACATCTCGTCGATGGCTATCGCGCCTACTTTCGCTGCATCAACATCATTCCGGTTCTTCAAGTAGGTTGCCACCCTTACGATATCGCCTGCCTGAATTCCTACCACACTTCGGCCTATTAAAACGCCTGTATATCCTAATGCCAGGCCTCTTGTTGCCGTATTTTTAGTTTCACCTACACCCAGGAGATCCGCAGCTGCAACGATGTACCCTTGTTTTACCAGTTTCTCTATCTCACCACCTGGGTTTGCCTCCGTTGTTTTTCCCTTCGGATGAATATAAATCACGGCAGGATGCTTACCAATGGCATTAGTAGGCGCAAAAACGAGTACAGGTATAACATAATTCCCTCCTGCTGCAATTGCATACTTTGCAACGGAATATCCATCACGCTGATATATTCCATTTACAAATGGCGCTGAGTCATTGCTGGAGGGCATAACATATCCTGATATCTCCTTTGCTTTTATTGGAATGCTGTTTAGATGCTTTTCGACATCCCTTCTTGAGATCTTGAGATTGTTAATCAGTTTTTCGGTTTCTTCCTTGGTTACATCAAAAACCATTTTACCTCCGAGGGATGTGGCGATCTGTCCCGACGGTGTCACGGTTAATTCTTCTGCTGATAATACTTCAATATCCTGTTCTGATGGATCACCGGGAATATTAAAATGCTTCATGAAAAATGTGTAAATCGCCAGCCTTATTTTTGGTGTCAGCCAATGCCTGGAATCGTCTTCAACCAGTTCAATATTATTTTTTCTCTCAAACACTTCGTAAACCTTCTCTGCTTCTGCATAGGCTTCACGTGCGCCTTGCAGGCTGAGGTATTCGTCACGCGATACAAACGTCATAAGTGTCGGTTTCGGGGCCCTGACTTCAATCAGGTCTTCAAAAGTCAAGCCCTTAATAAGGCTATGAAACAATTCTGCTTCGGCGTCCTGTGCTCCTTTTGTTTCCAGTTGTCTTCTGGAGGCGGTTGACCAGCTGCAGGGTACAGCCACCTTCACCCTTTCATCGAGTGCGCCGAGGTAGGAGGTTATTGTTCCGCCACCCGAAAATCCAGTAACGCCAATTCTTGCAGGATCAACCTCCATCCGGGTTACCAAATAATCGATGGCCCTAATGCCATCCCAGGTAAAGTACCTTGCGCTGGAAGCACCCGACAAAAAGCATTGATTTCCAAAATAGCAGTGCTCAATGACACTATAGCCGACGGATGAAAACTTTATTTGAGAATCGAAATACTGCACGTGCTCACCCTGACCGAGCGGATCGATTGCCAATACAATAATTCCCTTCTTTACCAGATTCAAAATAATTACCTGATCCAATTCAGCCCTGAAAGATTCCTGCTCATGCCCGATAACATTCAGGACAGCTGGAGCCTTTCCTTTTATCCCATCAGGGATAAAAAGACAAGCGGTAACGTAGAATCCCGGCATCGACTCATAAATAATCTTTTCAATCTTATATCCTTTCTTTCTGATTATGCCTGTGATTCTGGGATTCAACGCAGTTTTTTCAGGAAAGGGTCCGATTACCTCCAGCAATTTCTCCTTAACGTTTTGCTGTCTGCGAATCCAGTCGGTCCTGGTTTTGAGCCTGGCAATTTCATTGTCGCGGATGTCGTAATACGCAAACGCCTGTTTTGTCAGGTAATCAATCAAGAGGCTCCCCGGATTATTCCATTTGATCCATTGTTGAAGAACATTCAGGTTTTCTTCCTCTTTTTTAAGCGTAAGGTCGACATGCCTTGGGGTAGGTTTTGTTTGGGCGTAACCGAAGCTGCTTGCAAAAATCAAACAGCATATTATTACAGCACAAGAATATTTTTTCACTTCAACCTCCTTTGTTAAAAAAAGCGATAATACTTACTTTCGTTTTCCATATGAAAGATACTGATTTGGATCCAGAGATGGATCGATAAATAATATGAAATCGTCTCTGGTTTTGCAGACAACCGGGTGCAATGCCGACTCTTTATAGATCACCGTAAATTGGAATATCACTCATTTCGATGCATTATGGAATTCTTCCAACCGTTCGATGCGAAAGAATGGCCGCAAATGGATATAGCTATATTTTTCCCTAATATTAGTCGAAACGAATTCTTACTTTAGCAGCTATGGAATACAGACAGCTTGGAGCATCTGGACTTCGCGTGCCGGTGCTTAGTTTTGGTGCCGCTACATTTGGTGGGAGAGGTGATTTTTTTAAGGCGTGGGGGGCAACGCAGGTGGAGGAAGCTACGCGTCTGGTAGACATTTGTCTGGATGCGGGAGTCAATTTGTTTGATACGGCCAATGTATATTCGGCAGGTGTCTCTGAAGAAATATTGGGGCGGGCGATCCAGGGCAAGCGCAGCCGGGTATTGATTTCCACGAAAGCCACTTTTTCCATGGGGACAGGGGTGAATGACTATGGCTCTTCAAGAACTCATCTCATTAAAGCTTGCGATGAAAGTTTGAAACGGCTGGGTGTCGATCATATTGATATTTACCATCTGCATGGTTTTGATGCCAACACGCCGGTAGAAGAGACGCTCAATGTATTAAACAACCTTGTGCAAAGCGGAAAGGTACGCTACATCGCCTGTTCTAATTTTTCAGGATGGCATTTAATGAAATCGCTTTCTGTTGCTGAACGGTATGGCTGGGCTAAATACGTTGCACATCAGGCATACTATTCATTGGCAAACCGTGAATTCGAATGGGAGCTCATGCCGCTGGGAATTGATCAGCACGTGGGCACAATCGTATGGAGTCCGCTTGCGGCAGGTCTTCTGAGTGGAAAATACAGACGGAATCAACCCCAACCGGATGCACGCGTAGCGCAAGGCGGTAGCCCTATCCCTGAACATGTCGTGTCATATGAAAACCTTTATAAGATTGTTGATGTACTCGACGAAGTCGCCGGTGAAACGGGAAAAAGTATAGCGCAAGTATCCCTGAATTGGTTGTTACAGCGACCCACTGTGGATAATATCATTATTGGTGCGCGCAATGAAGCGCAGCTTAAACAAAATCTGGGTGCGGTTGGGTGGAACCTTACGGTTGATCAGGTCAAAAAGTTGGATGCTGCAAGCGATTCTCACCCAATTTATCCTTACTGGCACCAGCGCCAAACACCCCTACTAAACGCTGCAGCCAGGCTATATTAACCGGCGAATTTTTTGTAATTGCCCTTTATTTTTCCAAATCGTACCGGTACAGTTTAAGGTATCAGGAACAATCGACTATATTGTAGAGAAAATTTAATTTACACAGAATGGCCATGAAGGTTTTGGTTTGCGAAGACGATATTATCGTAATAAAAGTAATTCAAGTGGCCCTGGAAAACGAAAATGTCGAGGCGATTTATTTACGGGATGGACGCAAGGCCCTTGCGTACTTGGCAGCGCATGAAGTCGATCTAATTATCACCGACATCCATATGCCATACCATAATGGTGATGAGATTCTCAAACTGGTTCGGGAGGAGCAGAAAAAAAATACCCCGATCATTATGATCTCCTCAGATACTGCAGAGGAAGTGATAGCACTCGCCCTGAGACAGGGCGTGAATGATTTTATCAAAAAGCCAATTGATGCCATGTCTTTTCAAAAACAACTTAAAAAGTTCTTACCGGCATAAGTCATTTGCTGCAGGCATTTTCATTTGGCTATTACGAGCGATGGGAGCGACAGCAAATCCAAGCCTCGCAAAATGTACTCAGATCGCCAATAAACTTCTAATTCCTGATTCCAGGCCTCTCAATTCCGCGAGACCGCGCAAGCGCCCGATTGCCGAATAGCCTGGGTAAGTTGTTTTTTGTAAATCGTCTAACATCTGATGCCCGTGGTCCGGCCGCATGGGAATAGACCTCTTTGCACGCTGCATCAACAAAACAATTTCCTTCACGACTTCGGGCATATTGGCATCGCCTTCCAGATGATTGGCTTCGTAAAAATTTCCGTTAGCGTCTCGTTGTGTGCTCCGCAAGTGAAGAAAATGAATAGCATCGCCTAACCTCCTTACAATCCCAGGTAAATCGTTGTCCGGGCGGGCTCCAAATGACCCTGTACAAAAACAAATTCCGTTGGCGGGAGAAGGACACGATTCCATTAATTCCACGGCGTCTTTTTCTGTGCTCACAATTCGCGGCAGACCAAGAATGGGATATGGTGGATCGTCAGGGTGAATGGCCATTTTTA
Organism: Cyclobacteriaceae bacterium; assembly: GCA_029858965.1. Taxonomy (GTDB): domain Bacteria; phylum Bacteroidota; class Bacteroidia; order Cytophagales; family Cyclobacteriaceae; genus Chryseolinea. Next base: position 194 of record JAOUDZ010000152.1, on the reverse strand, counting down.
ATCCGACTTCTTCTGCTACAGGTATTACTTGCTTCAAAAAGAAGAAGAGATGCTCCTTGAGTTTTTTTGCGTCAATGCCGGCGTATTCTTTTAAGGCTGACAGGATTTGGGCTGGCGTAAATGGTTCATCACTTCCCGGTAGTCCCAATAATGCGTTGTTAAACAGCTTTTGCTTTTGCGGTTCGGTCATACTT
>JAOUDZ010000232.1 GCA_029858965.1 Cyclobacteriaceae bacterium | reverse complement strand
GAGGATTCTGCATGGATGAGCGTTCCTTTGAAGGAAGGATTGAATGTGTTTCTAATCCAAATTGGAATACGGTTCACCATGGCAGGCTGCATCGTGGCCGGGAAGATTACCTTGGCGCCAAAATGTGAAAGTTCCATGGCCTCTTCATAGCTCAGCTCTTTGACCGTGAAGGCTTTTTTGACCTTTCGGGGATCGGCCGTCATCATACCATCAACATCAGACCATATTTCAAGGTCTGTGGCGTGCAGTGCGCCTGCAACGATAGCTGCCGTATAATCAGATCCACTCCGACCCAAGGTTGTCGTCTCCCCGCTCTCCGCAGTTGCTACGAATCCTGTGATGATTTGCACATCGGGGTGATGTGTAAAATGATCTTTGATGAGTTTACTTGTTGTCTCAAAATCAACCTTAGCATGGCCGAAATGATTATCCGTACGAATAACACTTCGCGCATCTAAAAACTCCGCCGCATATCCGTTATCTTTTATCGCCTCCGAAATGATGTATGCCGATAACCTTTCGCCAAAACTCATCACATAATCAAGCGTTCGGGGCGTGCGCTCTTTTACCAGGTATACACCATGCAATACATCTTCAAGTTCGTTAATCATGAACTTAACCTGTGCGAGCGTTCTGCTTTGACGCTGAATATCGATGAGTTCACGTACAGTATGGAGATGTCGCTTCTCCAATTCAGCCAGCTCACTTTTGTACGCCAGGTTTCCTTCGAGCGCAAGCGTACTTATCTGGATGAGTGAATCCGTAACACCTCCAAAAGCGGAGAAGACGATCGCTACATCTCCTGATAAATTGGGCCTTATTATCTCAATAACAGCCTGTATCCTTTCGGGGGTAGCGACCGAAGAGCCACCGAATTTCATTACCTTCATTTGGAAAAATTCAATTTGGGATTGACAATTTTAGTTTACTTTCAGTGATTATTGCTGCCAACTCCTGGAGATGAGCACTAATCGGACATAGCTGGGGTATACAATCAGGGACGGGTCACCCCGTAATAATGGAAATCGTAATAGAAGTGACGGTACAAGCGATCATAACCTTTTTGGCAAAGGTAGTGGAATGAGATATGAAATTGCCTGCCTGCATATTTGGTGTGCCGAAATAATGAAATGATAAACTTGATTGCAAAGTATTTTTTGTGATTTTTGCACGAACTAACGGTTAGTAGTTAACCGGTAACGTTTGAAATTTTTAAGTTCCTTAGGATTATGCAGAGGTTTTGCGGGTTCCCCTGGCGATTGCCGTCGGCAATTGACTATTCCCGCACTAATCCTCTTCCCTGAAAATTTTAACAAACATCAATGTCACGAAAGAAGAAGTTCCCTCGCGAATCGGCGGTCAACATGACGCAACTGGTATTGCCCAATGACACCAATACACTGAACAACCTGATGGGCGGGAGACTCATGCATTGGATGGATATTGTTTCAGCCATTGCCGCGCAAAAGCACGCCAACAAGATTGTTGTCACAGCTTCCGTAGACAATATCTCCTTCAAACACCCCATTCAGCTCGGCAATGTGGTTACGCTGCATGCAAAAGTAACCAGAGCATTCAATTCTTCCATGGAGGTGCGCATCGATGTAGAAGCAGAAGACATTCCATCAAACACGAAAACGGAAAGCAATAGCGCGTTCTTTACCTTCGTCGCGGTAGATCAATTTGGCCGTCCCACAGATATCCCGGAAGTAGTTCCGGAGACTGAAGAAGAAAAGGCATTGTTCGAAGGTGCGCTTCGCAGGAGACAACTCCGTCTTATTCTGGCCGGTAGAATGAATCCTTCCGAAGCAAATGAATTAAAATCAATCTTTGATATTAAGCAATCGTGAATCAATTCTTTCCCCTTCAAGACCTCTATCATGAGGACATTTACATGCTGCGCCCAAAAGTATTGGTAATCCTCTCCAGGAACTGGAACGAAATTTCCACAGCGGATCAATCGTTGCTGGAGAAAATTATGGGCTCAGTAAAACTAAGCCTGGCTGCTGTTCAGATCATAACGCTTCAGGAGTTTGACTTGGCTGATCTGGTGGCGTACAAGCCCAGGCAAATCATCACA
>JAOUDZ010000151.1 GCA_029858965.1 Cyclobacteriaceae bacterium | reverse complement strand
TTAAATTCAGCGAGGGCTACAGCCTGCAACACATTGAAGCCTTGCCCGCTGCGTATGTTGATGAGTTCTTCTGCTTCTTCGCGCGTCATGCGGTGGAACAATTCCCAATCGGTGTCACCGAGCCAGAAGAAGGGTTTACCGTCAGTGGTTTCTAAAAATCGATTATTAGGAGCCACTTTGATTTGCGCGTAACCTACGACTGCAATGGTCAGAAAAAACATTATTAGGAATACTTTCATAAAATGCGGTTTTTCTATTCTTCTGATTATTAAACTTCTATGCACTGCTGATATCCCTTACCTGGTCATTAATGTTACTCATTCAAAGACCGTTAGAAAACCACGGGAAATAATCATCAAGGAAATTATTTCAAAATTCTTTGCAGCTGCCTTGCCGTCTTAAAACCGCATTGAGAAGCAACGTATTCAATGGTATAGTCCGGATTATTAAGAAGCGTTTTCGCATTTTCCTTGCGCACCCTGGTTAGAAATTCAACAATGGTTATTCCTGTTGAATCCTTAAATACGCGTGTCAGGTTTCTTGGACTCATGGCAACCATTTCAGCCAAAGTTTCAACCGAGTTTTCCTCAGATAAATGATCAAGGATATAGTCCTGAACGTTATGTACCCTTGGGTTAATGTGATTTCTAAAATCAAGGTAAACACTTTGTTGGCTTTGATTTTGACTTCGCCTATGATAGACCACAAGACCCCGTGCGACAGTATGCACAAATCGAGGACCTTTTAAGTCTTCCAAAACACTCAGTGCAAGGTCAATGCCAGCACTAATTCCCGCGCTCGTATAAATATTATCACTTTTTGCATAAAGAATATCTGGAATTACTATGGCCCGAGGGAATCGCAATTGCAGTGCTTCCACTCTTCGCCAATGGGTTGTGCATTCGCGCCCGTCCAACAAGCCCGCTTCGCCTAAAGCGAAAGCTGCATTGCAGACAGAACAGATATAGACCCTTCGACCCGAACAGTCTTTTAACCATTCAAAAAAATCCTTTTCATTGCTAAATGCATCACTGCTAACGTATTCAAAATTCATTCCTGGAATAAACACATAGTCACCAGATTGCATATTAGCCTCTCTGAAGTTTGAGATTTTTCCAAACCCGAGACCTCCGGTACTTGTGGCGGTATCCGTGTAAGAATAGAATTCAATTTTTACATCATCATATCCATTCAACCTGGCTTCCGTAAAAACTTGAACTGGCCCCGCAAGATCCAGCAATTCAACATGGGGAGGAACAATAAATGCTAGCTTCATCGATCAATTGCCTGAATGGAGAGTCTCAGACCAATACAAGATAGATAAAACGGTTATTGGTTGATAAAATAAGCATGGAATTAATATTTACGTTCAAAGCGGGTTTCAACATTTTAGTCGTGGCGATTCCACGCTTAGGTGTCAACGATTGCTTAGCCTTTCGCGACTCTGAAGCACAATACCGCCAAAATGAAGGTAATGGGTGTGAAGATAACGGTCTCCGTTAAGGTATTGGCGAATAAGTTACCAATGGTGTTTAACGCAAATATGAAAGTCATTAGCCAAAGAAAAATATCAAGTATCTTCACAGGTAGGTAAACCCCTAAATACTGTCCCTTTATGGCGACAACAAGAATCATGAAGACATTGATGATAACTGAGGCAATTTCAAATTTCAGAAGTTGTGATACGCTTTGAAATTTTCCTCCCCATACAATATCATTTGGCACCAGACCGCTCAAAACGCAAAGATGAAAAACAACGACTATACCCAGCATTGAAAGAATTGAATTGATTGCGAATCGTAAAGGTATTTTATGCATTACATGGTTTCATCTACAAAGGCAGTTCTTTTATTAGAAAGACCAAGTTACATTTTATCAATTCAATTCTTTAATATCCGCTGCAATTGTCGCTCAGTTTTGAACCCGCATTGAATTGCAATTTCGGCCATGCTATTTGCTGGATTCTTAAGCATGGTTTTAACGATAGCCAATCGCAACCGTGTAAGATATTTATTAATTGTTGTTCCCGTGGCTTCCTTACATACTCTAGTAAGGTTTCTGGGGCTCATACCAACCATTTTGGCCAAATCAGTAATGGAGTTTTCACCACCCATCTGATAACCCTGGCTTGAGTTATGCTAATTTGCTTAGTCGCAGCGTGTCTTGTGCGGTATGAGTACGTAAGACTAAATACAGCGCTCCTTTTGCGAATACAGTAATGAACCTATAAAGTTATATAATGGCCTGGCAGTGCATGGGCAGGTTTAAGTTGGCTTTGAAAGTGGGAGGGAAGTGCGGCTAACCAATGTGTGGTGATGCTTCGATAACCGCTATTGAACTTTTTGAATAACCATTTTTCTTAATTTCAGACAGACGCGAATCAAAATCCAAACATTTTTCAGAGGATTGCTCGTGTATATTAAAGACTTTCCGTAAGTAGTCACTGTGATTGATTTTTTGCGAAATTCTAATATTGAAATGAATAAATTTAGTTCTTAGAACAGACTTTAATTTGGTCTTTTCATTGTTCCACATTTGCATTTCAACTATTAGATCTTTCGCATTCCATTCCAATATTTTGGATTGAATATAGACCTTCTCCATTAGCATTGCAGGAGACAAGTATGCGATTTGACTATTTGCTATAACCCAGCTCTCACCCGTTTTCATAGCGTGCTTATAAATGTTAAAATTATAACACAACTGTAAATGGTCTTCACGAGCATTAATAAAATAATCTAGATACCGAGCATTGTTTAAGTGATTAAAAGGGTCGCAATCTGGAAATCTAATAAAATGGGAGCTTTCAATTATTTCTGTCATTTTGTAAAGGTTTTAAGGATTTATCATTTCAAGGTCATGCGCCCTCTTCTAATCAAGCCCAACAAAGTCATGCGGAAAGCTTTTTGCTTCTGTACAAAAAAGTAATGGGTTGATAGCCTATTAAAACTACCAACCCAAGAACTACGCAAGCGATACAACCAGGTCAACGGGGTTGGCAACGCTATCGCCAACAGGGGAATTCTTTTTCGCAAAATCAAGTAGCTCTTTTATAACTTCTTTTGGAGCCGGTGAATCGACATCAAAGGTTATCCTTATTTGCTTATATCCTGATCGTATTTTGTCGGACGGATGAGAAATTGCTAACAGTCCGCGAAGGTCGATGTCACCTTCAAGTGTACTCTTGACAGATTTCAACTTAATTCCTTTTACCGCTGCATGGTAAACAAACGTTGTCGTAATACATCCAGCTAAACCATGTAAAAGAAATTCAACAGGATTAGCCCCTCTGTTTTCACCAAGAAGCATAGGAGGTTCATCATTTTCAAAAACAAAGGCTTTTTCTCTTGAAGCATCCTCTTGGTTAGCACCGTAAAAACCTTTAATCTGACTACTATTCAAAGCCCCATCAATCCAATTGTTAGTGGCTCTGAACTTAAAATTAGCGATTGAGGTATCCTCCTGAATTGCACTAATGGTGTTTAATAGAGCATAAGTGTCAACACCGTTCAACATTGTTTGTACTTTCATAACATTTTTTTTAAGGTTGAAAATTTATTTGATCAGCCTTAAGTCATGAAGTGTGCCAACTGGCAAATCATCAAAATTTAAAAGATTATGCTGAATTTGAATTACGAGATTTCGCCACTATACGAAAAATCGTCTTTGATTTCCTATTTTCTCGTAATATTTAATGATTTAAGCTTTGAGCTGAGAGTCGTTGGTTTCAGTCCCAGTAGTTCACTAGCGCTTCCAATACCAGAGACTTTCCATTGACAGGCCTCCATAGCCTTTCGAAGATTATTCTTTTCAAGTTCTTCCAATTCTGCCGAAGAAAATATTCTATTATCCGCAAAAGTGCTCACTGTTTCAGCGGGCGCACTAGCAGGAATATTTAATTGCAGCCGTAAAGTATTGTCTTGCGATAGTATCACAGAACGCTCTATGATGTTTTGAAGTTCTCTAATATTTCCGGGCCAACTATAATTCTTAATGATTTGTTCATCAAGATTAGTAAATGGTTCCATTTTCTTTCCAAACTTCTTACTGAATTTTCGAAGAAAAGTATTAGCGATAAGAATACTGTCATCTTCTCTTTCACGGAGCGGAGGCAACGAGATTGGAAATACACAAAGTCGATAGTAGAGGTCTTCTCTGAATAGGCCGTCTTTGACCATTTTATTGAGATCTTTGTTCGTTGCGGCAATTACCCGAACGTTAACTTTTTTGGTTTTACTGCTTCCTACAGGTTCAAATTCCCCTTCTTGTAGTACACGTAATAGCTTAGATTGAAGATCCAGGTTCAGTTCCCCAATCTCATCCAAAAAAATGCTGCCGTTGTCCGCAAGTGAAAATCTTCCTTCCCGTTTAGCAGTAGCCCCGGTAAATGCACCTTTTTCATGTCCAAAAAACTCACTTTCAATCAAAGATGCCGGGATTGCAGCACAATTAACTTTGATGAATTCACCGGCCGCACGTTTACTTTTAGTATGTATTGCTTGTGCAAATAATTCTTTTCCCGTTCCTGTCTCACCATAAATAAGCACCGTTGTATCTACAGGAGCTACCTGCATCACCTGGTTCATAACATTGATAATGGCTTGGCTTTCTCCTACGATATCACTTGTATTGTGCTCTTCAGCAATTATCTGTTTCAAGTAATGGGTCTCAGCAGACAATTTTGATATTTTTTCTTCTGCCTCAATCTTGTCATTCAGGTTCCTAACAATTAGAGAGAAGAAGAGATGCTTGTTTACAGTATAGCAACACAGACTGGCTTCAGTTTGTAACAGTTGACGTTCGGCATTTCTTAATATAATGCCTTTTGGTAGCCATCCATGTTGACTTCCTTCAGGAAGAGATTGAATGCTATCGGCAAGCCTTCTAAATTTATCACGATGATCAGGGTGAATCCATTGATCTAATTCAATTCCTTCAGCATTTTCATACATCAAAAGTCGCTTGGCGGATGAGTTTAGTCCTACCACTTTAAAGGAATTGTCCATGGTAATGATTCCATCCATGGCACTCTCCACTAATTTGTTCAACTGGTCTTGACTCTCACGGGTAGCTTCTTCGTGCTTTATTCTTCTTAGCTCAGCAGCAGCACGGCCAGCAAAGATGTTAAATACATCCAGTATCTCGTTGTTTAGCGGCAACGGCATGTTGTGCATTACAGCCAGATGGCCAATAACATTGCTTCCGTTTTCAGCGAACAGGGGAACCCCCATATAACTTACTGCATGAAAAGGCAGAAGATCAGGATCTTGAGGAAACAGTTCAATTACTCTGTCTGGAACATGATAAAAGTCTTTATTTTTATAAACTATTTCACACGGAGTATTTTCTATCGAGTAGTCATAGTCTTCAATAAACTTTTGATCAATCCAAAATGCCCGGGATTGTAACAACAATTTTTCCTCATTATATTCTGTGACCCATGCACCATTTACGTTGATTGCTAAGCATAAGTGCTTGACGAGAGACTTGAAAAAATCTTCTCCCACTTTTGAAGATGTACCCTTAAGAAGATGAGTTAATAATTCTTCCTTGAATATTGTTTGCATTGCAAAGCGGTATACGAATTGTCACCATTCGAGTTACGAAAATTCGTGTTTTAACGAAAAAATGAATGCTATAAAATTTATAATTAACTGATAATGAGATATATGTAATCTGGAACATTTCGTGCCAATGAGGTGATATACTAATTATCAACTCATGTTTCAGCGTACATTTTACATTCTTGCTTTACTCTGTACATATCATTACGTGCCAGCTCAATTGATGGCTCGTCACTATGCAATTAAGGGGAGTAATCTCACTGTAGGCTTAATGCCGGTTATTAGCGTTAGTTCGAGCGCATTAGAGTATCAGCTGGGGGTTAATCAACAACTACGCAAAAAGTCATTTGCCTATTCCTGGGGCGTACATACCATCGAGAAAACAAGGCTGACTGGGATATCGTACCAGTCTAAATCAACTCATGTCCACGTACAGCAAGAAGTCAATCGGAAGATATTTGATAGAGGACGTAGTTACGTGGATCTGAATTACAGTAATGAGCTATTCTGGAACAAGTCCTTCAGCCGACTTGATCTCCAGATCAACAGTGTTCTGTTAAGGATGTTTTCACCATCATGGCAATATGCAATAAGTTATGAATCGCAGTCAGAAAAGGTGAAATCTCCTTTTGCTTATGTGGGATCAGAATTAGGCAGTGGACAATACAGGAATTGGACAGCAGAGACCTCTTTGAAGAGAATTCTTGGCAAGTCATTATACATTGAAGGTATTTTGCAAGTAGGGCAGAGCTACCACTATAAAAGGATGACACATAAAATTATTGCTTCTTTCTGGTTGTCCAGAAATATTAAAATGCTTCTTGAGTTAGAACATAATAATATTGATTCACGCATTCAGTCCAACTCCTTTTTCATGCTTCTTTCCTCTGATATCCACCTTGGACATGGGTACTACGCTGGCACGCTAACAATATACAATCAGCTGAGTGGCGTGGTAGGTAATTTATTGAGGATTGAAATAAGAAAACCAGGGTATGCACTGCAATTGCAGTATAGGGAACTACGCAATGATAGTTTGGAAATGACTATTACGAAGAATCCGTTTTTTGCTAGTCAAATACTATTACAGGCTAACATTTTGTTAAAATAATCTTTCTCAAAATGACTTTTCGATCTATAGATTTTCTTAATAGGAGGCTTATTGCAATAATTGGAATACTCGTTGCCGGTATCATCGTGATGATGATGATGATAAATGAAGGTATAGATTTTCATCCCCTAAGACTTATACAAAGATCGGAGCGTAGCGAAACATCTGGGCAGGCCTTGGAAGTGGGAAGGACGCAATGTGTGTTGTTGCTGCGCTGGCAAAGCGATAGGGATAGAAGCGAAAAGCACGTTGTGCAAGGGAAGGAGCGTGGCCGGACTTGTAACGGATAGCCCGGGCCGACAGCATTGTCATTAGAAAACAAATTGCTGATCTAGTGGGGCGCTTCTCTTGGACAATCTGTCAATGTTCCCTATTTTACAGTTGGATTTGCTCGATGTCCTTTTTCAAAAATCCAAACTCCCACGCATCAACCACTGCAAATTGAAAAGTCGATTGCTGTTCTTCCCTTTAGGAACGACAGGCAGGGATTGATCTACCAGTAGAATCTGTTTTGGCATTGTGCGGTGCCATTACCGCGGGATTGTTAAAAAATGGAATCAGCATCCCTTCCAAAAATTTATTCATTGGGTTCACAGTTTTTGGTTTGGTGGTCACAGGATTAGTAGCAGGAGGTGCATTAGGTTTTATAAACGGATATGCCATTACGAAATTCAAGGTTCCTCCTTTTGTAGCCACGTTAGCAATGCTAACTATGGCGTGCGCATTGGGCCATAATGCGCGCTGGCAAAAACTTTCATACTCGACAGTATCAATTTACATAGACGTTCAGGGACGTGCTGTGCTGAGCCCGGAAAGCGCGGCATTGAGCGGCTATTTAATATAACGTCAAATTATATAACTGTGGGTCAGCAGTTTAGTCAAGCAAGAGTTATATAATTTATATTATGTTAAATAGCACTCTTCTTATTAACGATGCCTAACCCAGGATATATTCATATGCTGCAGCATTCTCCAAAGTAACTCCCCTGCCAATTCATACATTAACATTAAGATCTGTCGTTGGCTCACCTACCAGCGTACTGACCATTTCCTTAAACCTCAAATATTCCTTCGCGCCCAGCTTTTGTGCCCATTTTTGTTCGTATTGATAATTCAACCGCCTTGCTTTTCGCCTCAACGCTCTCCCCCTGGCCGTTAGCCGAAACAGTACCGCCCGTGCATCCTGGGGGTCGCGATGGCGCTTCACAAAGCCATCGGCCTCCAACTTGTTAACCAATGCGCTCATGGACTGTTTGGTTATGCCAGCGCTGGCTGCAAGGCTGGTGATCCTTGCCCCCGCATCATCCAGGTTTTCGTACACGAGGGCATGTGATGGCGTTATCGCTGCGTATCCTTTCTCTGCCAGGCGCTTATCAAGATTGGCGATCATTGCATTGTAGAGTGCATGGAGATAGGCTCCTGTGTTCTCATATTTCCTTAATGCGGGCATGATATGGCTTTGTAAATGGTAAAGACACAATATAGTCAGGTTAACTGACTAATTTACGCATGTGCTATTTTATGTCAATATAGTCAGTTTAGCTGACTATTGCGATAAACTCCTTATTTCGCTCATTTGGGTAGATCCGCCTATCATTCATACCGCAGTGATTCCACGGGGTTAACAACCGCAGCCCGCCAGGTTTGTGTGACAATAGTGGTTGTCGCCAGGGCTACCAGGAATCCAATGCCCGGCAATAGCAACCACGGCGTAATTGAAATACGGAATGCAAACAAATTGAGGAATTGTGCACCAAGGAAGTAACTCAAGGGGGCGGCGATAACAACAGCAACAATAATCAGGATCAGATACGATTTGCTTAACAACAGCAAAATATCCAGAACCGAAGCCCCCATGATCTTCCGCACGCCAACTTCCTTT
>JAOUDZ010000150.1 GCA_029858965.1 Cyclobacteriaceae bacterium | reverse complement strand
TATAGTTGCGGCTGCGGATCATTACCCAGCTCAATATTGGTGTACGGATCTATTTTACGACTATTGCTTGGTTCAATGTATTTCCACTGGTGGTTTGTTATTGACAACGTTCCATTTGCTGCATGCGCTACAATGTATTCACGACCTTTCTTGTCCTTTCCAAACAAAACATCCTGGCTATTGCGGCTGTCGGTTGCCTGATCTGAAGGAACCGCCTGTCCTGTTATGGCGGAAAATGTTGTCAGAAAATCTACCTGACTAAAAAGCGCATTACTGGCGCCCGGCTTAACTACGCCCGGATAATACACAATTAGCGGAATTCTAGTCCCCGCCTCAAAGGCGCTGTACTTCCCTCCCCTTAGATTACCAGATGGCGTATGGCCACTCAGTTTGGCAACGGCCTCATCCTGGTAGCCATCATCGATCACCGGTCCGTTGTCGCTTGTAAAAACGATCATTGTTTTCTCCGACAGTCCATTGCGTTCCACTGTGTTAATAATTTCTCCAACCGTGTAATCAAGCTGCAGGATAACATCACCACGAGGCCCCATACCGCTTTTGCCCTTAAATTTTGCATTGGGTACGCGGGGGACGTGAATATCATGGGTGGAAAAATAAAGAAAGAAAGGGGAGTTCTTTTTTTGTTCAATGAATGCCGTCGCCTTTGAAATCAAAACGTCCGCCATATTTTCGTCCACCCAACGTGCCGATTTACCGCCAGACATATATCCTATCCTGCTAATCCCATTAATGATTGTCTGATCATGACCATGCGATGGAAGAAATTTAAGTAATCCCGGGCTGTCTTTGCCAGTGGGCTCATCGCCAATTTTTTCACGATAACTGACCCGAATGGGATCACTGGGATCAAGGTCAACTACGCGATGGTTTTCCATATATACGCAAGGAACCCTGTCTCCTGTCGCGGGCAGGATAAAGCTATAGTCAAACCCAATTTCCAAAGGGCCGGGCACAACATCTCCATTCCAGTCCTGGGCCGCATCCATACCCAATCCAAGGTGCCATTTTCCTACGACAGCTGTTGCATAACCAGCTTCATTCAGCATGGCAGGTAGTGTTATCCTGTTCGTAGGGATCAGCAATCCAGCGTCACCGGGCGCTATCCCCGTCCCTTCCTTACGCCAGGCATACGTTCCTGTAAGCAAAGAATATCGCGATGGCGTGCAGGTCGCCGAGGTAGCATAGGCACGCGTAAACCGCAAGCCCTCAGTGGCGAGTTTATCAATATTTGGCGTCTCGATTTTTGTTGCTCCATAGCAACTCAAATCACCATAGCCAACATCATCAGTATAAATCAAAATGATGTTGGGCTTTTCTTGTGCCCTGCCTTTCACTGCCAGGAAGCAGAGTAGAAATATTGACGAAATTATTTGTAATCGCATTGTATCGATGTTAAATACCTTGTTAATCGTGAAATAAAATTGTTGCCGGAATTGGCTGGTCCTTAAAACCGGGTCCGCTCCAATAAATGTTAAAATTCGCAGTTGGCACTGTGCCCTTTTTATAATACAGCGTAAAAGGATGAACCCCGGCACTTAACTTTATTATCCCTGCTCTTGACGCTCCGGAATCATAACCGTAATCGGCATCAATAACAGTTGCTTCATGAATACGGAGCAAAGCCTTTCCTTTCGCCTTGATTGAAAATGTATAAACAGCATCTTCCGGTATCTTGAAATATCCCTCACAAACCAGCAGGCTTTCGACTTTCTTCAATACTGAAGGTGCCAACTCAATTGCCTGCCCGGCTGAACTAGACTCCAGCGTATAGACCTGAGGTATCCACGGGAAATCACCTTTGAAAGCTTTCCATGTAATACCAGGTTTGAGATTGTTCCTGATAACGGCTGGGACAAACGCTTCATCATACGGACGCACTGCAGAAGTATCGGGTCGGCGGAGGCGAAGCACCCTTTCCTTCATCTTTTGCTGAAGGAAATCCATTTCCGGCCGGGCAGCAAGATTAGTCTTTTCTTTTGGGTCTGCCACAACATTGTATATTTCAAAATCATCGTTTGCCGACTGAATATCATAACGAACACCTACCTGATCACCTAGCCGAATGAGCTGCATCTGATTGCGCGTTCGGCCGCGCCTGCCGGATTCAAACTCTTCATAATTCGGTGTTTTCTGATCGTTATAGTATTCAACATAGACTGTACTCTCTCTTTGTTTTCCTTTGCCTGTAAGCGATGGAAGAAGGCTCACCCCGTCTGATTCCGCCGGGATTACAATTCCGGCAGCATCACAAAATGTAGCCATCCAATCTGAAAACATGCTGGGCGTTGTAACGACGCTGTTTCCCGGGATTGCAGCAGGCCAGGATACGATGGCAGGCATCCTTACGCCGCCTTCCCATACATCTCTCTTTATCCCATCAAACGGGCCAAAACTGTTGAAAAAAGTAGGCTCATTCGTAGCATAATTATTGGGAAGATAAGACTCCCTTGAAGGGCCGTTGTCAGATGTAAAAACAATGATGGTATTGCCATCAATTTTCATATCAATTAACAAATGCCGGATGTCGCCCACAGCATCATCGATTCTTCTCACGACAGTAGCATAACGTTTGTACGTACCCGGCCAGGATACTTCAGCCGTTGCGGGGTTATTGTCATTGTCGTACGTTGCCAGGGCATAGTCCGGATTCACATAGGAATCAATTACGCCCGATGCCGTGTTAATCATATGCCCTTCTTCACCTTTCCATTGTATTCCTCCATTCAATCCCGCTCCGGCAGGATAAGCTTGTGTGGGCAACTCCAGCACGGCATGCGGAATATCGTAGGCGAGATACATGAAGAAAGGCTTTTCACCAATATCACTTTGCTTATGATTGACAATCCATTGTTTTGCGTAAGCCGTCCAAAGGTCTCCCGTGTAGCATTTGTCCAGGACACTTGAAATGTTAAACAGATCATTGTAAACTTCTTTTGCACCCCGATAGAGACCTTCCTTTGGATAATGTTCATGACCGTCAACATGCCTGACGTAGCCAAAAAAATTATCAAAGCCACGATCAAGCGGAAGCGCCTTCCAGGCGGAGCCCTTTTCCCATATTTCTTCTCCCTGCAAACCCCATTTACCTACGGCTACCGTTGCATATCCCGCCTGCCGTAAAACAGTAGCCAGCGTATGGTTATCCGCCAACGCTTTGTCAAATTGGTTATCCCTTACATTTGCATGCCCCTGATGAACACCCAGCAGAAGCGACGCCCTTGACGGAGCACACACCGGTGCATTGCAGTATTGCTGTGTTAACCGCGCACCACTTGCGGCGAGCAAATCTATGTTGGGCGTAAAATGTGATGGCTCGTTTCGTTTATTTTCCTTGCGGCGTTGATTCTGATAGAAAGCACCAACATCACCATAGCCAAGATCATCGGTGAGAATAAAAATAATGTTAGGCGGTTTTTCAGATTTTTGTTGGGCTTTGCCTCCGAAAGAGGTCATAGTCACCAAAAGCAAGGGAAAAACCAATAAATTGAAATGCGCACTTTTCATGGCATAATTTAAAGAACGGATATCAATTAAAAGGTATTTTTTGATAAGTTTTTATAATTGAATCCAAATTTCATCGTCCTGGCTCCACAAGCTAGAATGGATAAACCATCAAGTCAATCTCCAGGATAAAAGGCAGCAAATAATAGATGAAAAAGAACAACACGCAGGAAGAAATGATGTTCATCCAGAAACCTGAACGCACCATGTCGTCCATTGACAGCAAGGAGGAACTATAAACAATGGCATTGGGGGGTGTCGCAACTGGCAGCATAAACGCGCAGGAGGATGCAATGCTGGCTCCCATCATCAGCCCAAAGGGATGTACGCCAATGGATTGTGATAGTGAAGCTAAGATGGGCAACATCACTGCTGCTGTAGCCACATTGGATGTAATCTCAGTAAAGAAATTCACCATAATGATCACGACAAAGAGGATCAGTGCAAAATGGAATTGTTCCATAGAAGACAATTTTTCACCAAGCCATAACGCAAGGCCTGATTGCCGAAATGCCACCGCAATCGCAAGTCCTCCACCGAATAAAATCAATATTCCCCACGGAAGCTTACTGGCGGATTCCCAGTCCATAAGATTAACGCCCTTAACTTTTGACGGGATCACAAACAAAATAAGGGCACCAAAAATAGCAATCACGGTATCATTAATCCCCGGGAGAAATAGTTCAAGCACGAAAGACCGCAAAATCCATGCGGTAGCGGTGAACGCAAATACGAGCGACACCATCTTCTCTTCATAGCTCATTTTCCCAAAGCTCCTGAGGTTATTGTCAATCTCTTCTTTGGCGCCTTTGGCCTGCCCAGCTTGAGTCCTAAACGCAATTTTTGTCAAATAAACCCACCCGATGAAAAGCAAAATAATGGCAAATGGAAAGCCAAAAGAAAACCAGTCGAAAAAGGTGATTTCCTGCTCAAACATCTTCACGCTCACAGCGGAAAAAATGGCGTTTGTAGGACTTCCAATAAGTGTGGCCATACCGCCAATCGAAGCTGAATAGGCAATGGCCAGCATAAGGGACTTTTTAAAGTTGGTGAGTGCCTTTCTATCATTGCGCTGATTTTGAAACTCGCCCATTTTATGCGTTATCGCCAACCCGATGGGAAGCATCATTAATGCAGTCGCCGTATTCGAAATCCACATGGAAAGAAACGCGGTAGCCACCATGAAGCCAAGCACGATGCGACTACTGTTAGTTCCGATAGCTTTAATGATGTTCAATGCAATTCGCTGGTGGAGGTTCCATCGTTCGATGGCTATCGCAATTACGAATCCGCCAAGAAAGAGCATAATCAGCGGACTGTAATACGTCGTTGTAGTCGTTTCAATATCCATTCCTCCGGTCAGGGGAAAAAGTATAATGGGCAGTAACGCGGTAGCTGACATCGGTAATGCTTCTGTGATCCACCAGATAGCAATCCATGTCGTGGATGCCAGGATTGCCTGCCCTGCTGAAGGAAGACCAACCAGCGACAAGTTTTGTATGATCACGAATGCAATCGGTCCGGCAAATAGGCCTAATTTTTCCTTTGTAAACATAGCGTCTTAAGGTAAAAAAATCATTCCAGTGACGGTCTACCGTTGGCGGATAAATTGTGAATAATCATCAAGTTATGTTCCTAATTCAAACGTAATGAACTAACCGGCTTTGATAACGCTGGCAATAGCTGCCCCGCATTCCTTCGTCGTAGCCTTCCCGCCCATGTCGCGTGTTTTTGAGCTTCCTTCTGCTATTACGTATTGTACCGCCTGCATGATCAGGGCTGACGCGGCCGGGTATCCCAAATGCTCCAACATCATTGCGGCTGACCATATTGCACCGATCGGGTTAGCAATCCCCTTGCCGGCGATATCCGGAGCAGAACCGTGGACAGGTTCAAACATAGAGGGAAAATTCCGCTCTGGGTTGATATTAGAGGAAGGAGCAATGCCAATCGTGCCGGCAACGGCGGGGCCCAGATCTGACAGGATATCGCCAAATAGATTTGACCCAACCACAACATCAAACCAATCCGGGTGGAGCACAAAGTTTGCGGTCAGAATATCAATGTGATATTTATCTACTTTGACGTCCGGATAGGACTTGGCGATTTCTTCCACGCGTTCATCCCAGAAGGGCATCGTATGAACAATACCGTTGGACTTGGTGGCTGATGTAAGATGCTTTTTTCTCGTTTTGGCAACTTCAAAAGCATACTTTACTATTCGGTCAGTGCCCTTACGTGTGAAAATGCTTTCCTGAATACAGATCTCATCCTCGGTACCGTGGTGTAACCTACCCCCAATTTCTGAATACTCCCCTTCATTGTTTTCGCGAATGACCACAAAGTCAATATCCTCAGGCTTTCTGTTTGCCAACGGGCAGGGTACACCTGGAAAAAGTTGAACAGGCCTGATGTTTACATATTGCTGGAACTGTCTGCGAATAGGAATCAACAGACCCCACAATGAGATATGATCAGGGACGCCGGGAAACCCAACTGCACCCAGGTAAATAGCATCATGGTGCCTTATTTGCTGCAATGCGTCATCGGGCATCATTTTTCCGGTTTGGGCATAGCGCTCACAGCCCCAATCAAACGTATCAAAATCGTACGCAATATCTAAAACAGCGCCAACCGCTTCAAGTACCCGAAGGCCCTCAGGTATTACTTCCTTACCGATGCCATCACCGGGAATAACCGCTATCTTAAGTTTGTCATGCATTGTCCTTGTGTTTTATGATATACCGAATTTTCTTAGTCATGGGAAAAGTATATACTTCAGTTACAATCCCGGCATCGTACCTCTTGTATTGTAACCGGTGTCAATTCTAATTCCCGTTTCCCGGTCATACCAGTCGTGTGTAAGATCAGCTGGAATATTATCGCCGGTTTCTCGCTGCCAGGCGGTCAATGATTGTCGCAATACATTCAACACTTCCTGATACTGCACCGCCTGCGCAACATTATGCAGTTGCAGTGAATCCTTGCTGCAATTGTACAACTCCTCGGCAGGCCGTGGTGAAATAAAAACGTCGGCTTGCGCCGCCGTTAATCGCGCCGAATCGTGTAATGCCTTCAGTTCAACAAATGATGCGCTTCTTACCGCGTCTGCCGGTCCCTGGTTTGGGAATGCCGGTCTCGCATTGACAATATATAGAAAATCCCTCGACCGGACCATGCGCTCACACGCTTCATAGTCATGCCAGTTATGCTCTGCGAAAACATATTCCCGAAAGGAGTGCCCGGGATTTATCAATAAATCCGAAAAACTTTTTCCCTGCATAGTGGATGCAGGTTCTATTCCTGCCAAAGAGAGCAACGTGGGTGCCAGATCAATAACACTTATGAGACTGTTACAAACCGAGCCGGGAAGCTGTATCTGTTCAGGTCCTTTGATAATGAATGGTGTTTTGATGCCCGATTCGTATACCCGCGTCTTGTCGCGTGGAAAAGGCCTGCCATTATCGGCCATAATCACGATAACCGTATTTTCAAGTACACCCTGCTTTTCAAGTTCTTTCTCAACTTCACCTACATAATAATCAAGACGCGCTATTTCATCGTAGTACTTCGCCAAATCAGACTTTGTGCTGTCGCCGGATGCGAGGTATACCGGTGGAATAATATCTGATGGATTATGTTCGCCCGAAAATTTATTCACGCCCCAGGGGCGGTGCGCATCATAGGGATCAAACCAAAAGAAGAATGGTTTTTCCATGTCGCGTTCGCGCAGGGATTGCAGCCAATGATCCTCGCCACCGTCACCATTCACATTCAACCCCAAATGTGTTGTGTCGAATCCACTCTTTATAAGTTCCCCCATATGCCACTTCCCTGCCTGGCCAGTATAATATCCATTTTCCTTCAGCAGTCTTGGTAGCGTCATAAAATCCACCGATGGCTCCGTGTGTAGTTCTGCTGCACCCGTGCTGTGCGGGTACCTCCCCGTGATGATACTTATTCTACTTGGACTACAGGAGCTGATCGTTAAGAATGCATTGGTAAAACGAACACCCTGCGAAGCAATTCTGTCGATATTCGGTGTGCGCACAACCTCATTCCCATAGCAGCCTAAATCATTCCACGTTACATCATCGGCAATAAAGATTACGATGTTCGGATGCGATATTTTATTTGATGCAGGCGTGCATGCCTGAATTACGATCAGGCAAAATAAATAGAAATAATTGATTCTTTGTTGCATCTACAATGGACTTATTATTCAAAACAACCTGAAATTACTCACGAAATGACAACCTCCTTACCTTCAATAAACTGTTTATAGTCGGGTGCCAGCTCCACTCCCCATCCTGGTTTGTTGGAAACAAACCACTGACCCTGCTGGAACAGATATCCTGATGAAACCATGGCGTGCTCAAAATATCTTGAATCCTCCACATACGGAATATTCCGTCGAATTTTCGATGCATGCAATGACATTAAAAGCCCCAGCTGACTTTGCCAAACATGCGGTATAACCTTGATGTGTTGAAATGACTCAGCTTTCTTCGCCATGGCGAGAATATTACTGTAACCACAGGTATGCATATCCGGCTGGAGGTAATTGTAAATTCCGTCCTGCATGTAAGGATCAAATAGTGCTAAATCTCTAATATTTTCTCCTTCTGCTATGGGTACAAAAAAATTATCCTGCAATAATGCTTCACGGAGCTTTCTGTATGCTGCTGCATCATCGGGAAATAATTCTTCCATGAAATACATTTGATATGGCGCGCATGCCTTTAACAGCTGTATTGCCCACCCTGGCTGATTAGCGTAACCGTTGTTTGCATCTGCCATCAAGATAAAATTACTACCCACTGCTTCGCGAAGCGCAATGAAGGCATCGATATCACGCTGTACGCCAGCTTCTCCGGGCAGCCACTTGCTGGGCCTGCCCAATTTTATCTTGATGCCGCGGTAACCATCCGTCTTACTTTTTTTTGCTGTCTCTGCAATGATGCTCACATCGCGGTTGTTGGCAATATCCTCAAAATAAAGCGTGCCGTCGTATGGATCTATGCCATCCCTTTGCGCTTCACCGGTAAGTGACCACACAGGTTGCTTTTTTAA
>JAOUDZ010000149.1 GCA_029858965.1 Cyclobacteriaceae bacterium | reverse complement strand
AAACAACGGAAAGTCAATCTAAAATGCCAACCTTCAGCCGGTAGGGTTATCATAAGACAGCCAGATCGGCTGGATGCAAGGCTGACTTGACCATCAGTGAAAATGTTGAAACGAAGGTATAGCCTGCCTACATCAAGCACAATGATAGTCATCAGGAATTCCTATGATGGTCATCATGAGTTAAATGGATCGTGATGGTATAATTGGTAATCAGCTTTTTTTAATGCCTTGGGTCCTCTGGTTTGCTGCTGCGTTCACCTGCTCCAGATAATGGAGCTCTACATGACAACAATCATTGATAATGGCTAATCAGCATTGTTGAAAGTAGCTGCAGCAGGCCATACTTTTGCATTAACGAGAAAAAGCAACGAATGAAAAGACCAATAAAAACACTCCGCGACGCCCTGGCATTTCAGCTGGCAGGGCTTTACTATGCCGAAACAAAAGTGAAAGATGAATTGAAGTCTTGTAGTGAACATCTCTTCTTGCCGATACTAAAAAGAGAGATCAAGAAATACCTTGAAAGTTCAGATAGCAAGCTATTAAAACTCGAACGGATATTTAATTACCTCATGCAAGAACCAAAGGGAAGAAAAAATAAGGTGTTCAATGAACTGATGGATGAAACAAAAAAAATGATCTTATCCACCAACTCACCCCACTTGAAGGATATCCTGATGATCAGTTGTGTTCAAAACATTTGTTCCTATAAGGTTTCAAGCTACAAAACCGCATACCTGTTTGCGGTGGAACTTGAGCTTGATATTGTGGCGGATCTTATTCAGCATATCCTTGCTCGTGAAGTGAAGACAGGCACGATGCTAGCTGAACTGGCAATAGAAGAATTCAATAGAATTCAACGGGCAGATAAACTGCAAGAAAAAATTATCATGTGATCATGTAACCTTTAAACTACAAAAATATGGCAATGGACTTTGAAAAATATGCAATGAAAGGAAATGAGTTCCTGAATCGACTTGCCACAAACCTGGGAAACGAAGACCGGGACCACGCTGCGCGGATTGTAAGAAGCACATTCAGAGTGCTTAGAAACCATGTTACATTGGAAGAGTCTTTTCAATTATTGTCACAGTTGCCTATGGCCCTAAAAGGCATCTATGTTGACGGATGGAAACTCAGCGACCATAGAAAAATCAAAACAATTGATGATTTGGTGACCGAAATAATCCAGGAAGAAGGCAACGCTGCCTGGCGCGATTTTAACAGCAAGGAAGAAATCATTGATGCTGTCCGTGCGGTTATTGATACCCTGAAGTCATACGTATCCTCCGGGGAGATTAATCAGTTCTTAGGGACTTTGCCGAGACAACTCCAGGATCTGTTTCAATCCTCACCAATTGAATGAACGTACTTCCACATGATGCCAGGGTCACTCAGTATTTAGTACTGCGAAACAGGAGTTATGCGACTAACAAGAGACTATCATTAAAAGCAACCTTATTATGAAAAAGAATTTGCCATTTGATTCGCATGTAGCCGAATACGAAGAGTGGTATAAGGAATATCCCTTCGTATTCCAATCCGAAGTTGAGGCACTGCGGCAGATGCTCCCGGAAGGAGAAAACCTAAGCGGAATAGAAGTTGGCCTGGGCACGGGCAAATTCGCTGAAGCGTTAGGTATCAAGGAAGGTATAGAACCATCGGCCAATATGCGGGCGCTTGCAGTAAATCGGGGGTTGGAAGTTTTGGATGGGATAGCTGAAAGGTTGCCCTACAAAGACCTGCGATTTGATTTCGTCGTTATGGCATTCTGCATTAGCTACTTTGATGATCTGCAAGGTGCATTCAGGGAGGCACACAGAGTGCTTAAGAAAGACGGAACACTGGTAGTTGGATTCATTGACCAGGATAGTACAATCGGAAAATATTATGAAGAGCACAGACCCGAAAGCACATTCTACAGGGAAGCTAATTTCTATTCTGTCGAAAAAGTAGTCTCAGCTTTAAAGCAGGGCGGATTTAAACATTTTGAATTTTGCCAAACCTTATTTAAGCCATTGAATGACATCAAAGCATTTGAGCACTCGAAACCTGGGACTGGTGAAGGGTCCTTTGTTGTTGTCCAGGCAAGAAAGAAAAAATAAATGTGCTTGATCGCTGAGTTACGTAAGCTGCCAAAATTAACATTTTGGCAGTAAGCAATTATACCTGACATACGCAAGATGATAAGCGTCTGAACTTGCGCACCGTGCATAGCCACCCAAGCTTGACCCAAAGGAAGGAAACCGAATCCTTAACAGATCTACTAATCCAGAACAAAACTCACCTTTGCGGTAATCCGGTAGCTGGTAATTTTACCATTCTCGACTTTTGCACTGTGATCCTTGATGTAAATTGATTTTACATTATGCAATGAGCCTGCCGCTTTGGCTACAGCTTGCTTTGCAGCATCTTCCCAACTAACACTTGACTGGGAAAGAACTTCGATTACTTTTATGACTGACATACTTTGTGAAATTTAGTTGCATAACACAATACCCTATGTTAAGTGCCAACCACAACAAAACGATCATTTGATGACGGTTGGTAGCGAAACAAAGAACTTTACCTCCCCAGCCTACAAACCACAATCGCCATTATTTCGCATGTACAACATGGATTCGTGAAACTCAATGCTACTCATGCTTCTGAATAAAAGAAAAGACTTCTTTCTTCAACGATCTGATCACCTTGTGGATACTGTAGATATCCATCAGAAGTTGCCGATGCTTTTCTCTGTAGCGATCTTCCTCCAGTAAATATGCAGACTGGAGAACCCCTGCAAGCGCCCGCTCATGTTGAAGGATGTCGCTCCGGACTTTGCTGACCTGGTCACTGTTTACTGAGATCAGTTTCTTTTCTATTATAGCAAGCTCACGTCCCGGATAATCCCTGGCATCATTAGACCTTTTGAGCAATTTATAGAAGAAGGTTATCTCATCACTCCAAAAATCAATTTCCTTTAGCCATTCGACGCTCTCAACATGTAAGGACTCAAGACTTGCGTCTAATAAATATTCAGTTTTAGGTTGCGTTAGTAGTTCCATAGCCAAATAATCTTGCATCCCTAAAGTATTCGGATCCATAGCGATATGAAATGATTGTTATCATTGAATGAAGATGATTATTGCTCGATATAATCCGGCATGATAATTATCATGGATGCGGCCGATAAATCTCATTATTGGGCGCCACAGTTTTTAATAGCTTTCAAAAAAAATGAAAAACATTCTGGTCCCCTGTGATTTTTCAGCCCCTTCCCGCGAAGCGTTTAAATTCGCTATCAATATTGCCGCGAAAACAAAGGGTGAAATTGTTGTGCTCTACGCAATCCAAATTCCTGTAATGTATGATTTTGGCGGAGGAACCCCCCTGGCGGTTAATCCGATATCGCTGGCCAGTATGGAGGAGGATGCTAAAAAGTTATTCCAAAAAATGAATCACGAACTCCAGGCCAATACTGTCAAAACAAGTCTTGAAATCCTCCAGCTTGATCTTATTTCAGCGATAAAAAGGTTGATTGACACAAAAAAAACGGACATTGTGGTGATGGGCACTGCAGGAACTTCCGGATTCCAGGAAATGCTTATTGGCTCAAATACTGAAAAAGTGGTCCGCCATTCTCCGGTCCCGGTACTGGCAGTTCGCACTGCTCCAGCGCTCGACTCAATTAAGAGAATATTGTTACCCACGACATTGAAACTTGATCAAACAGCATTCATCGGCAAAGTCAAGGAACTTCAGGAATTCTTCAATGCTTCCCTACAAATCCTTCTGGTAAACACACCATCACATTTCATGCCTGATGCCGAAGCAAATGAGGCGTTAGCAGAATTTGTCAAATATTATAAGCTTAAGAACTATACACTTCACTTCAGGAATTATCGAAATGAAGAGGACGGAATTGTCAAATTTGCTCATGAGGAAAAAAGCGATCTCATCGCCATGGCTACCCACGCACGAAAAGGACTCGCGCATATCTTCAACGGCAGTATTACTGAAGACGTTGTTAACCACCTGACCTGTCCTGTCTGGACCTATTCCAGGGGAAAATAGTGTTTATTTGAAGGCAAAAGCGCAATCAAAGAACCTTCAGGGTAATGGATAAAAACCAGCAGGTTACCTGGTTACTTTCACTTTATCCATTGTGTTTCCATACAATCAATTCAACGTATTGACCAGGTTCTTACGCGCCAGGAAAGACATATACCTACTCAGGCTTCCTCAGCCTCAAATGAATCCAATGATTCACGAGACCGCTTAGAATCTTTCCAGCGCTCTACCTGAGGCTTAACTGCCTCAATGGTTTGCATAAGCGCATCTTCAAATGTATTGCTTTGCTTGGATGCAAAAAGATCCTGGCCTGGAATAACAAGTTTTATCTCACAGATCTTATTTTCCTTGGTATCAGATTTATCAAGCTTCAAGAATACCCGGCTTTCAAGTATTCTTTCGCTCAGAAGTGCCAGCTTACTCACATTATCCTGAACAAAATTTATTAACTCCTCCCTGGCCTTAAAATCAGGCGCCTGAATAATTATCTTCATCTTTCGAATATTTAAGGTTATAAGATTATATGTTTCGCACTTACTTTGGCCCTATTTGTACGCATGATCAATATTGGAAAGATAAATCAGTAATAACAAGCGGGTAATGACATGCGTTGGTTTTGAAACTGATTTATATCACAAAGATGACACTCCACCACGTCGACATTGATTGGCGCATGGTATGACTCTCTTCAATGATCTGCCAGAAAGAAATAACGTATGGTTGACGCGAAAAAGGCACCATACTGTCCCCGCGAGAATACCTGCCTGTGGCAGAGAGAAAAAAGAAATAAAGAATGTATACCGGATATTTAAAAATGAAAGGTGGAAAAAGACTCCACCTTTCATTGAACTGCCTACTACCCTTTGGCGGTAATAGTGCCAACTATTAAGACAACCAATAATTCCAAAATGCTATAACCCCACTTAGGCTACAGCAATTTTATGAACGGGCTTAACGGGTGTTTCCTTCACCTTCGGGATGCTTACGCGAAGAACTCCGTTTTCATACTTAGCGTCTATGCTACCTTCTTTGATATTTTCAGGTAGTAAGAAAGAACGACAAAATGAATTGAATGAATACTCTCTTCGTGAGTATCCACCATCTTCTTCTTTTTTCTCTTCCTTTTTTTCCGCACTGATGCTAAGGGTATTGTTTTCAACTTCTATGTCAAAGTCTTTACGCGATAAACCCGGAGCTGCCAGCTCTAACTTATACTCTTTGGGAGTTTCAGTAATATTGGCAGTAGGTACGTTGATTCCCAGGCGTGCTGGGAAAATGTCTGATGCAATGTCAAAAAAATCTCGACCCAGCAATGAAGCAGGCCTGAGGAAATCCGATACTAATGCAGGCATACCTGCATCTCTTCTAATGGTTAAGTTCATAACTACCTCCTTGTTTTTAAGTACTTGCCAAATATATTTCATGTACTACACATTAACGATGACGTGCATCAACGAAAAACTAGATTTTTGTTGGTTACATGATTAAAGTATAACGTTTGAAACCTCATGAACGCGCTTACAAGACAATACCCCATTAATAGTACACTTGCAATCTTTCGATCTTACTGAATTAAACACAACAAAATATTACAGAAAGAAAGGCAACGCCAAAACAATATCCGGGCTCTGCAATGAAGGAGGTTGCCAAATTCATTGATACAAACACATTGATATGTACACATTTCTTATCTTAAGATGATTGCGATGCCAGCCAGGAAATTTCCTCCTTGGCATAAAAGAAAGGATCAACCTGCACTGCTACGCATTGATGAGATGTTTATCAACTGATAATACGATATGCTTGGGGCGTATCCCTATCGGTGCTAATCAATTGGTCTACACCTTTGATTACTACGGTTATGCATGCCATGAAAGGGGACACAAAATCCCTGGCAATACTAATGTCGATAATAAGCCAGTCGTCAGACTTCCTTACGCCAGGGGCTGAAACCCTGTTGAAAAACTCAAAATTGTGTTTAGGGTTGTAAGAATCTTATTTGTTCAGGCGTATTCTTATTAACCAATGTGCCGTCACCCAATTGCCGGTTATCATTACGACCCCAAGCCCATAAAGTACCATCTGTTTTCAAGGCTAAGGAGTGGCCTTCGCCCGCAGCAATTGTCGCATAGCCAGGACCTATCTGCACAGGCGAAGCGCTGTCAACATTTGTTCCATCGCCTAACTGACCGCCTCCGTTCATTCCCCACGCCCAAAGTGATCCATCCGTTTTTACGACCAAAGCGTGACCACCACCCTTGGCATAAGCTTCATAACCGGAGCCTATCTCCTCGCCATCGAGCTGTGCCCAAAACTTGCTTTGCCCTCCCCAATCCCAAAGTTTGCCGTCTGTTTTCAGGGCAAAGGCACGATACCAACCTGCTGCAATCTTTGTATAACCTATGTCGATCTGCTCAGGTTCGGCCCTAATATCAAATTCATCACCACCCCACGCCCAGAGTGAGCCATCTGTTTTCACCGCAAAAGAAAGGCCATCACCGGCGCCAATTGCTTTATATCCTGGATCTAATTCCGCAGGTTTGGCCTTCGCCGTATAGGTCCCATCCCCCAGCTGGCCATATGCGTTATTTCCCCATGTCCATAGTACGCCGTCTGTTCTCAGGGCCAAGGAATGATCCTTCCCGGCAGCGATGGTACCAAACCCGGAGCCAACCTTCTCCGGTGTGGCAATATCATTGCCCCATTCCCAAAGCGTACCATCTGTTTTTATGCCCAATGAATGCGTTCCACCAGCCGCAATGGCTGCAAAGTCGGAGCCTATTTGTACAGGTGAGGCCCTATTCACATTTGTGCCATCACCTAACTGACCATATTCGTTGGATCCCCATGCCCAAAGCGTACCGTCTGCCCGCAATGCTAAAGAGTGCTTCCACCCACCAGAAATTGCAACCGCAGTAAAAGGTTCAAATGCAGGTTGTGTCGTAAAAGACTCAACATTACCATAGGCCGTACCTACTTCGCTGGTGGCATAAGCTCTTATGAAATAGGTGGTGTTTGCCACCAAGCCCGTAATGCTGCTGTTGAAGATACCCGTGCCAGTCCCATCGGTGGTTTTACTGTCGGATATGGTTGGAGGTGTAACAGTACTCCAGCAAACACCACGCACAGTTACTTCCGAGCCACCTTCAGCGGTTACATTGCCGCCTCCGATGGCCGTGACATCTGTAAAATCAGAAACAGCGGAAGTTGATACGGTAGGTCCTTCACGTATGGGTTCATCGCTACTGCAGCCAGTCGCGAGAATGATTGAAAGTCCCAGTATCAATACCCGGCAGACCAAAAATATTTTTTCCTTTCTCAGTGAATGTAAACTTGAAACCGTTATCATGAGAGAATTGATTTATAGTCCCAACTTCATTTGGTTGGCTACTTTCCTACATTAAACCTCACCGTCTCCGGATTGGGGTTGCTGGCTGGAGGATGACAGCCAGAGATTCTAAACTAGTACCATGACACCCAACTTTAGTGCAACAAAAATAATACTTAAAAAAGATTTCACAATAAGGCCTAAGCTTCCCGTAGCCCAGGGTGTTTATGGACAAAGATTATTTGCCCGAAAAAATAACCTGATCGTACAGTTCTAAAACAACTTTATAGCATGGTTGCCATCCAATGAATTAAACGAGGCATCGCCCCCTTCACTCCTTAAGTTTTTCCACGCTTCAAATTGTTTTTAGAAATTCTTTTGTTGTACGGGTGACATGACGACATGGTCGATGTAAGCAAAACCATAATTACCATCGTCATCGCAAAACACTTCAGGATTCTCTTCATAGGGCTCAATAAAGTAATTAAAAATTAACAAGCAGAAAGGAAAACAAAGGTGTAGCCATAGAAATAAGCAGATTTGCAGGGCTTGGTTGCTATTCCTTCCACCGCGCGAAAATATAAAGCGATATTGACAATTACCAACATTGAAATGCATATTTGGCTAAACATATCATCGCGGAAAATTTACCTACAGGAAACATGCTGACAATAAAGGCCATACAGCATATTGGCGGTAATTGTCAGCACGCTTAAAATCAATGCCCATCTTGGAATGATCTGAATTCTTTTCTGCTGCATCCGTGATTTCCTTGTACAAGGCTATTATCATACAAGGCTATTATTTAGGTTTCAAAACTATTCCGGACTGCAATTTTACGGAATACAATTATTACCTCAGGTTACGTTCGGAAGGCATGTTCACTGACATTCAGAAAAGCAACCCAATCAAGTGTGGGCATGTTTTCCCGCGGAAATAATTTTGGAAAATAACATCGGCTCAGTCATCCAATTGGGGCGCGCCAGGGCCATTATGGTCCCGAATGTTCCAATTGGTCTGCGGCCCGCCCGCGCCAGGCCCAGGCCAAAGACCGGCCGTAACGCCTGCTACCAATACGAATCATGCTTTTGCCATGTTCCAAAGGTGGCGAACTTACGGCTATACCGGTGTTGAATCAAATTTCAATAGATGGCTTTATGAGTAGAATTTCCTAAATTAGCAGTTACATTAATTGATAACGGGCTGAATAAAAGGTGAGATTGCTGCTCTTTCAG